>JBGSWM010000070.1:0-8262 GCA_041752435.1 Minisyncoccia bacterium
CAGAACCGGTCTACTCATTGGTCTTTTTTCGCCAGCTCAAAATTCTCAATGAGCCTTGCAAAAATGCTCCCAGCATTTTCTCACCCGCAACAAAAATGTAAAAAGCTTCCTTTCTGGAAGCTTTTTACATTCTTGTTCAGAGGTCAAATAGCCAACTGTCTGGCAACCGTACCAAAAAACCCGAGGAAAGACCTCGGGTTTTTTGGTAGTTACCGAATTTCTAACTCATTAAAGACTGCGAGGTACTGTTTGATGGTCTCTTCAGCAATCCGCTTAGTGAGGATGAAGTCTGCCCCCTCATGCGCTATCTGATTGCGTACTTTGTGGGCCTGCCAAGCCATATCCAGTGATTGCAGTTGACTAGGGCTAATGCTACGCAAGCGTTCACCGAGCGACACTCCGCCATAACCAGCTTCCTTGAGTACTTGGTCGAGAATAATATCCGCTTCGATAATTGCCAACTTCCAGTCATTTGGATGATCTGAGGCAATGTGAGTATGAACATCCTTGAGACGATCATTCTTGGGACCACTTCTAAAGCGTTCATCATAGATACGTTCCTTTTCGGCCACCATAGCAGCTCTCAGCTCAAGCAACTGCTTGTACCTGGTAGAGGCATAGACATACAGAGCCAGCATGATAATGCATAATAGATAGGCCAAAATAGCGTAGATTGACCATAAAATATTTAAGATGGCAAGGATAGTCTCCGTGTCTACAAAATTTGTGACCCCGATATTATCAAGAAGACCAGCCAGTGGCGAATCTACCCCCAGGCCGGCGCCGGGAATAGTTAGACCACTTTCACTGGTAGTGGTAGCTGGAGTAATTGTTGGTTGCATGTAGCGACTTTATAGACGCTCATCGTAGACCTCTTTACCAAGAGCAAACAAACGAGCGTCACCACCATGTGGTGCTATATATTGTACCCCAACTAGGAGCGCAATACCGTCTCGTTCTACCCGACCCATGGGGAAGGTTAAAGCTGGTACTCCAGTTAGATTAACCGGGACGGTAAAAATATCTTGCTTGTACATAGCCAGCGGATCTTCTTGTTCGCCAAGCTTAAAAGCTGGAGTAGGCGCCGTCGGCGTAAGTATAATGTCAACTGTCTTAAAGATTTCCTTCAATTCATCACGCATTAAACTACGGACTTTTTGCGCTTTACCATAGTACGCATCATAATAACCAGAAGACAGAACATAAGTGCCTAGCAAGATTCGTCTTTTTACCTCCGGACCAAAACCAGCCGCACGTGACTTCTCATACACTGCCAAGAGATCAGCACCAGTTTGATCTGACAAACCATAGCGAATACCATCATAGCGAGCTAGGTTAGAAGAAATCTCTGCCTGGACCACAATGTAGTAAGCCGAAAGCCCTTGCTCAAACAGAGGTAAATCTACTTCGATCACCTGATGTCCTTCGCTCTTCAGAAAGGCTACATGCTCATTAAAACGCTCTAACACATCGGCGTCGACCCCTTCGGCCAAAAAGCCTTTGGGTACAGCAAATGTATACTTGTCTTTTACAATTACCTCTTCGTAGGTGTCTGGTGTAATGGTAGTAGCATCGAGCGGATCGGTGCCAGCCATTACCAGGTGGAGCAGCTCCGCGTCAGCGACTGAGTTGGTCAACGGTCCAGCTTGGTCTAAAGAAGAACCCATCGCCATGAGGCCATAGCGCGATACGGCACCGTAAGTGGGCTTAAAGCCCACTAAGCCACAGAAGCTGGCCGGCTGACGGATTGAGCCACCAGTGTCGGTCCCGATAGCCGCTGGCACTGCTCCCATCGCTACCGCCGCGGCTGAGCCGCCGGAGGAACCTCCAGGGACACGCCTGGGGTCAAGCGGATTTTTAGTGGGGCCGAAAGCTGAGTTTTCAGTTGAACCACCCATCGCAAATTCATCCATGTTAGTAGCGCCAACAAAAATAGCCCCAGCCGCTTTGAGCTTCTTGATGATAGTGGCGTCATAGGTGGCAGTGTAGTTCTCCAAAATCTTTGACGCCCCCGTCGCTTTGCGACCTTTGATTAAAATATTATTTTTTATGGCCAAGGGAACGCCTAGTAGTAGCTTATCTTCCCCTTGACCAGCCTTAAGCTCAGCTGTCGCCAACTTAGCCTCAGAGAGAGCGTCGTCATACACCGCCAAAAAGGCATTAAGATCGGGATTTAATTCCTTAATCACTTGCAACGACTTAGCCACCGCCGTCTCTGGTGTCTCCTTACCACTTTGATAGTCTTTTTTTAGTTCAGTAATTGTTTTTGGCATAGAGCTATTCAGTCTTGAGAATTTTCTTAACCACCATATATCGACCTTGTGTCTCTGGCATTTCCGCCAATAGATCATCGGTATATTCATTCGGTTGATTAGTGACCACATCCGGACGGACCACGTTATATCGAGCACCCACCGTTGACACTTCTGCACCGGCCTCTTTCACCAGATCCTGCACCGCACCCACGTAGGACAAAATAGCGGATAACTCAGTCGGGAATTTGGCTAGTTCAACTGGGGTGAGCTCAATCCGGGCGAGACTGGCCAAGTGCTCAATTTCTTCTTTTGTCATATTTCGCATCATATCATTTCAATGGCTAAGAGGCTATTAGAGCCAGGAAAGCAGTTTTATCTAAAACCGGCACGCCTAATTTTTCCGCTTGATCAGCCTTGCTCCCCGGATCTTCCCCTACGACCACATAGCTGGTCTTTCGCGAGACCGAACTAACGACTGAGCCACCGGCCTGCCTAACCATCTCCTCCGCCTCACTGCGAGCCAAGTCTGCAAGCGTACCGGTGAAGACAAAAGACTGACCGGTCAACTTCCCTCCCCTGACCGCCGTCGGTTCTGAACTTACCTCTAAATGTGACAAGAGACGTTTGAAAAGAGCTTGTTCTTCTTTATTGTTTTGCCAATCTAAAACAGCTCTAGCTACCACTTCGCCAATCCCATGAATCGCCTCAAGAGCGGCCGCATCGGCAGTTAACAAGTCTGTTGGTGTCTTGAAGTACTTGACCAAAAGCCGCGCTGTCTCCTCCCCAACTTGGTCAATGGAAAGACCAACCAAGAGACGCGCAAAGCTCACTTGGCGGACCTGATCAATTGCCGCGACCGCGTTTTGGGACGACTTCTCCTTAAAGCCAGGTAGTTTAAGAAAATCCTCCTTCTTTAGGGTAACCAAATCATCGGCGGTCTTGATTAATTTCTCATCTAGGAGGGCGTCAATAATCTTTGGTCCAATGCCGTCAATGTTGAGAGCGGTTTTGGAGACAAAATAATACAGACGTTGCCGGCGCAAAAAATCTGACTGCATCGATACACAGCGATAAGCCGCTGTGCCCGGCACCCGCATAATCTCACCCGCCCCGCCACACAGTGCCACTCGCTTCGGGAAGCGATAAGCTTTGCTTCCCTCTGGCCGAAGTGGCAGTAGTACTGACACCACCTCAGGGATAACATCTCCTGCCTTACGCAGAATAACGGTATCGCCCACCCTAACATCGAGACGTTTGATTTGATCTTCATTATGCAAAGTCGCCCGCGCCACGGTTGAACCATCGACCAAGACCGGCCGGAGGTGAGCTACGGGTGTAACGACACCGGTTCGCCCCACCTGGAGCTCAATCGCCTTCACCACCGTCGTCGTCTCCACCGCAGGGAATTTATAGGCAATACCAAAACGTGGTGACTTGGCCGTATAACCCGCCAATTTTTGAAGCCTGACCTCATTTAACTTAATCACTACCCCATCAATACCATACGGTAAGGTCTCACGCTTCTTTCCCCAGTGTTCGTAGTAAGCTTGCAGTTCCGTCACATTCTGACACAAACGATTATACTCATTGACTGGCAGTCCGAGCTTCTTTAGGAGAGCCAATTCTTCGGTTTGAGTCTGTGGTACCTGACACTTAGTCTCTAGTGGCGAAAAAGCATCAATGTCATATACATACAAAGACAGGCCGCGACGGCGAGCAATCTCTGGATCAAGCTGCCTTAAACTCCCAGCCGCAGCGTTGCGCGGGTTGGCAAAGAGAGGCTCTTCATCGTTAGCTCGTTCTTGATTGAGCTTGGCAAAGTTTTTTTTACTAAGCCACACCTCCCCTACACAGATCAAATCAACCGGCTGCAATAATGTCAGAGGTAGGCTCTCTATCGTGCGGGCGGTATGAGTGACATCTTCCCCTACCTCTCCATCACCTCTAGTAGCCGCCCGATAAAGCTTACCTTGGTGATACTCCAAAACTAGCTTCAGACCATCAAACTTTTGCTCAGCCACAAAGGTCAGCTCCGTACTATTTGCATCAGCTTTATCAAGCACCCGCTCCAAACGATTGGCCCACTCAGTTAGTTCCTCGTGGGTAAAAACATTATCAAAAGACCACTGCGGGACAGTATGTCTCACCTTGCTAAAAGCTTCACTACCAGCAGCTCCGACCGCCTGACTAACTCGACTTTTCTTTCCCTCTACTCTCTCTTCTAGATCTATTAATTCGTGCAATAAGGCATCATAAGCCTCGTCCGAGATCTCTGGGGCGTCTTCGGCATGGTATTTATGCTGATGATAAGCAATGAGCTCTCGCAGTTGCTCAAGACGAGATTGATCCTCAGGGGTGGAATTTTTCATGACTACAATTCTAGCAAAACTTCACGTTCAACGACACCAATACCAAGACCGACGTTATTACAAGTCGTGTTATAGCCTTTTGCGGAAACATAGGTACACTTACCGCCCGCTGGGCAGCTTTTGTTGCTAGGTGACGGATAACCCACCAAGTCATTACCGACATCATAGACAGTAGCATCCCCATCTGCTGGATCGGAAGCGATAACAATGAAATCAATTTTTGAACAACGCGCGGGGCTACCCCAAGAAAACTGGGCGCTGTATAAATCTACCGTTCCTGGCGAGATACCGTCCGGCACACGAAGAGTTCTCGTCGGTCGAACTGGTGCAGCACCGAGACAATCCATGTCCACCGTATCGCCCAGCTGCGTTTCAAACTCAGTCGACGAAGCTAAGCGCCAGTATCGTAGGCATTCCACTCCGGCACTAGAAGCATGAAAAGCCAATTCTGAATCTTTGGCAATGGTCGACAACTGGAGTTGCTTGATGGTAATTTCTATCATCGTGAGAGCGACAGACACTACCACCCCAAGCACGATCAAAGATAAGAGTAAGGCGAATCCATCTTGATGCTTTTGAGTCTGTTTAAAGATCATAAATGTTATATAAATAGGTAGATGTTTCCACTCTTTGCTCGGCAATGAGAGAACCAGTTCGCCAGGTGACGGTGGAAGTTACCGCAACCGATTCAGCTCCATTCGCAACAAATTTAATTTTTCTCGTAAAGGGGGTCACACTGTCAGCTGCTTGGTAAGTAAAGCGTGAACGTGCAGTAACATCTTCTTCAAAGTTAAGCCGGCACTTTGTCCCTAATGAACAATCTATAGGCGCCCTAATGATTGAATTATCCTGCCACTCGAGACCACAACCGTCGTTTACATAGCAAGTTCCATGTTGTGTAATAAAGTCTGTCCAAGGACTTGGGTTAGCTACGCTGTCTTCAAAATATTCTAGAATGAAACTATCACGCGCTTGCTCAGCCAACTCAAGACCCTCTTGCGCCAAAAAGAAAGCCTGGACCTGCTCGGTGGCAAAAGTAGCGCTCTTAGCTGTCCGTGAGGTCACTGACATTGGTCCCACCATCACGATAAGCAAGACCGAAATTGCCACCAGTGTCTCCACTAACGAAAAACCGGCTTGTTTTTTTAGGTGAAAGTAGTTCATAAATCAAGGACTCTTTGTGTCACTGTCGTCTGCAGCTGATAAGCCTTGTCCTCCCCCACCTTTCTCGCCTCGATGAAGATAGTGACGGTAGGCTGCTCAGTGTCACCAGCATCTCTTAAATTAGCTGTACCCGTGACAAAAAATCTCAAGTCAACAATCTCTATGTCAGACGAGGTAATCACTTGAGCTGGCCTATTACTAATCCGACGCATGAGCTGATACGGAGTAGAACTTCTATCTAAGTAATACAAAATTCTATTCTCATTTCCACCGGTAGTAATACTATTGCCACCTTCATAGAAAGACAGACCGTGAAAAGTTGCCCCGTTAGAACCCGCTCCATTTCCCGACACGCATTCATTCTCATCTGATTCAGACAAATTCTCATGCTCATCGGCACTAAATATTTTTGTATCACCCCCAGCTACCGGTGAATTGTCTTGCATCACTCCAGCACAAAAATACGCATAACCTGTTCTGATCTCACGCGTCATACTATCGAGAATAAAAGATAGATTAGTCATGACATTTTGTTCTCCTTGCAGTCTTTGGTTACTCGAAATAAGTACCAGTAGTGCCCCCACGGAAATGGTGACCACAAAAGCAAAGACCGCCAAAGAAACAATCATCTCAATCAGAGTGAAGCCAGCTTCTTTTGGGTATCTTTGTCTCATAGTCATAGTATAGCCTACTATTGCGTGATATTTATCTGACCAGCTTGGGTAATTTCAATCGTATAGCTCACATTATCATCTCGCTTAAGGGCGATCACTATCTCCACCCCTTCACTGATTGGATCTCCATTGTCTCGGCGAAAAATAGCGTCAAAATTAGGCCGCTTGAAAGAAATGTTGATGTCGTCTATCAGTAGGTCAGGGTCAGTATCAAGTCTCTTAATCGACTTAACCATAAACCGCGGATCGATCGAACCCTGCTTCCCGACCAATGAGTCTACTCCGGAATCATAAACATGATTATTATTTTCGTCTTGCCAGATTTCATAGTGATTAGGCAGATCTACTTGATCAAAACGCAGACCGTAAGTATTGCGATAATTTCCCGACGAACCATCAGCTGATGAAGTCGCAATTGAGCTCACTGCTGACAGCTGCATCTCCCTGATAGTCAGGGCGATTTCGTAGGTCTGGTTGCGCAGCACGGCCGCGCCATCAAAGGCATTTTGCTTAACCATAATCGAACTCATCACCAAAACCATGATGCCAATACTCACCATCAATTCAATCAAACCAAAACCCGCTTTCAGATTGAGAGCGATTGGTGATTGGGTAATATTTTTCTTAGGCGCCATAAGTAAGTAATGAAACGACATTAGTCTGCATGAGCCAAACCAGCAAAAAGCCAATAATCAAAAACGGAGCAAACGGGACAGCACTTTTAATTGTAAGGGTTCGGCGCCATAAACGTAAGGGCTTTTTTCCCCGCTTAGACAGGTACTGGATAGCCAAGAGAATGAGACCAACAATCGCCCCTGTCCAAAACGACAGGACAATCATCGAAAAGACACTGCTATAGCCAACAATCAGCCCAAGCGGCAAGGCCAGCTTCACGTCACCAAAGCCGAGCCAGGTCCCCTTGGAGATATGCCAGAGGGTATAAAAGAACATCGTCCCGAGAAAAGCCGCACCGAGATTGTAGGCGAAGCTAAGCGGGTCGCGGGTAATGACTAGATTGATTCCCTCCTGTAGTAAGGCTAAACCGATTAAAGTAAACACCAGCTCATCGGGGATGATAAAGTGCCGCAAGTCATAGACAGCGACTACGACCAAAACCGAAACAATAATGAGACCAAGGACGAGTGATAAATAGCTAGCGAAAGTGAGACCAACGAAGACAAACAAAAGACCGGTCAAAAGCTCCACCAAAAAATAACGGACCGGAATATATGACCGGCAGGCGTGGCAGCGGCCCCGCAGGCACAGGTAAGACAAAAGCGGCACCAGCTCAAAGGCCGAAAGGCGCTTGCCACAGGACAGACAGTGTGAGTGGCCCGAGAGTGACTTACCGGTATGCAGGCGGTACAAAACAACATTGAGGAAGCTGCCGATAATCACCCCAAAACCAAAGAGAATGAGACAAAGATACCAAAGCGGTAAGGCGGCTAATAAATCCATGATATGTAGTATAGCACCTAAGCAATTACCAATGGGTGAAAAAAATTACTACGGGCAACTCAGATCAGCCGGATCAAGCTGGGCAACTACCTCCTCTGAAGCCCCGAGACTATCCACACACCAGTACGTACTACTACTCATGGCGGCCGAGATAGCATAACTTTCCGTCGCACTGTTGCACACCACTGGCTCGGGTGAAAAGCGTTCGATCGAGGTGATGATGCGCACGATTTCGGTCGAGGTGGGAAAACCGTTACTACCGCAGACCACGTCGTAGGTAAGAGCTTGTGACTCATCTACCTTTGCTCGCTTAGACAAGATGGCCATTTCACTTTTCACCTT
>JBGSWM010000071.1:0-3099 GCA_041752435.1 Minisyncoccia bacterium
AGATTCACAAGACAGCACTCGGGGCGGAGAAAACAGTCTCTTGGGAGAAGGTAGAAAATCCGCTTTTGACTCTGCAAAGTCTAAAGCATGACGGATTTAAGGTGGTGGTGGTCGAGCAGGTGGAAGATTCAACTAACCTCAACGATTTTGTGGTCCCCAATAAGGTGGTCTATGTATTTGGTAGTGAGACAGAAGGCGTCGCCACAGATATCTTGGACGTTGCCGATGAAGTTCTAGAGTTACCAATGTTGGGAGAGAAAGAATCACTCAATGTATCAGTTACGGCCGGCATCGTGTTGTATTATGGTGGGGTATGAATCAATTCGTACTACTTTGCCTGTACACCGTTAGTGGACTATTTTGGGGAGTATCTCTAATCGTACCGGCTTTTTGGTGGCTTTCAGTAGTGGGTGTTTTTTTGTTTATTTTAGCGATATCAAAAACAGACACCTTGGTGGCGGCTTGTGTTGGATCCTTTTTGGGGTGGATGTTAAAAATGCTTTTTACGACTTCTTATATTCTTTCCGTCTATCCAATCCGTTGGATTGAAACAGGTATGGGTCACTTAGAGTTACCACTCATTATTTTGTATTGGATTTCAAGTGCCTTCTCAATTGGTGTTGTCGGTCTTATGTTTGGTTTTGTCATTAGGCATTTATGGCAGTTTTCAAAAAGGATACTTCTAACATTATTGCCGATTTTGTTTGCCATCTTTGAAATCATAGGTTCGTTTTTGTATTCACTCTTAATGTATGGTGAAGGTAGCTCTCTTGGAATAGCAAACAGTGGGGGATATATAGGCTATGCATTAGTTCAACATAGTTTCCTGCTGCAACTTGCAAAGTGGGGAGGAGTCTTTATTTTAACCTCCACGGTGGCTCTTTTGGGTGTTCTTCTTTATTATCTCTTCAATAAGATATCTTTTCCCCGATTTATAATCGTGAGTGCTGGTGTTGTGGCGCTACTAATTATTTCAAATAATTTCTATAAGCCGGCGGCTGAGACCAACCTACTTAATTTAAAAGTGGCTGTGGTCGATACTTATTTTGGTAGTGAAGACTTTTACCAAGCAGCAGAGCCGGGGCGAGAACGAGATTTGTTTAAGGAGGGGCAATTAGATGAAGCTATGCGAGTGGCTCTAATTTCTGATGCAGATTACATTATTTTTTCCGAAGATTCACCCATCATAAATCCCGTTTATTCCCCTGAGGTGGGCTATAAATTATTTAGATTTAAATATGATGATCCAGACGCTGTAGTTATGTTTGCGGGTTCAGTTATTGATGATAGAAATAATCAAACTAGGGCACATTTAAGGTACTTTATCTACGATGGACTTAATAAGACTGCTCTAGCGGTAGATAAGTCTACTCTGGTGCCGGTCGGTGAATACATGCCTATTTCGTATAGTCTTTTCCTAAAATCAGTATCTCTTCTGAGGCATAGAAGTTTTTTACAGGGAAATGTATCTATATACAGACCTGGTCCATACAATTCGCAAAATCAATTTCCGTCTCATATACCCGGAGTACTATTTTGTTTTGAGAGCCTCAATGCCTTTGCGGCCAAGGGCTTTGCGGCCAAGAGAGATTTAAACTTTATTGCTCACCCAATATCGCATACCTGGTTTAATAATTCAGGAATTCTTCAGAGGCAGCTAGACTCAATCCTACTGGTTCAGTCGTTGTGGAGCGGGAAAGATATTATTAGTGCCGGTAATGCCGTTCCAGGTTTTCTTTACACAAAGAAAGGTCAAAAAGTATTACCCGAAAAATTTGCTGAAAATAAATGGTGGAGAATTGGTCTCGTTACTATTTAAGAGTTAGAGCTTCCTCTACCACCTGGGCGTCACTCCAGGTCTGCTTGCTGCCATGAGGGCCCATGATGTATGGGTCGGTGCCCTTGCCTGAAACAAGTACATAGCCCCGAGCCGGACACTTTTGTATGGCTTGATTTATTGCTTCACGGCGATCCATGATGATCTCGAGCTTGCTCTTGTCGGTCACTCCTTTAGCCATTTGTTCGACAATGGCTCGTGGGTCTTCATCATAGGGGTCTTCGTTGGTGAGAATAATATAGTCGCAGTATTTCTCAGCGATAGCACCCATCTCCGGTCGCTTCCACGAATCTCGCCCGCCACCGGTGTTACCAAGGACACAGACTTTATGAACGTTTGGAAAAGCTTGATAGAGTTTCTCCAGTGAGTCTGGGGTGTGGGCGTAGTCGACTACAGCCGTGATTGGTTTGAGGGCTTCTTTGGGGGATGAGAACTGTTCGACGCGCCCAGCGATAGCAGGAATATCCCGGAGCGCACGGTCAATAGTATTAAGACTAATCCCAAGCGCGCGGGTGAGGGTGATGGCGGCGAGAATATTGTAGACATTGAAAAGGCCAATCATAGGAACCCGGATAGTCGTGTCACCAAATACAAGACTGACACTATCTTTGTGTAGAGAGTAGAGAGACAAATCTCTCAAGGTATATGACAGTGGGTGCTCCACTTTAAAATCGAGGAAGTCAGTGCCGTGTTCGTCATCGATATTGGCCACCAGATAGCGAGGCCGCTTTATTGAGGTGGCTACTTTGTTGGCGATGGCCAACTTAGCGGCTTTGTAATTAGCAAAAGATCCATGTGACTCGATATGCTCTGGGGTGAGGTTGGTAAAGACCAGAGCGTCGAGCTCGATAAAGCGATGTCGAAATTGCTTGGCGCCTTCTGAGGTCATCTCGACGACCGCGTGCGTACACTTGGCAGTGACGGCATCGCGTAAAAACTTTTGGACGAAGAAGCGCCCTGGCATTGTCATCTTAAATAGATTTCGCTCGGTCTGATCAGCGATTTTAAACTGAATGGTGGAAAGGGAGGCGACGGTATGGCCGTTCTTTTCGAGGATGCGGGCGATTAGCTCAGTGACGGTTGACTTACCTTTGGTGCCAGTTACACCAATAACCATGATTTCCCGAGACGGATGGCGATACCAAAGGTCGGCTAGATAAGCGAGGGAAAGGTGGTAGGGTGGGCGTAAAAGGTCGAGGATGGGTCTTGGTATCAGTTTTTTGAGTCGACTTAGCATACCTATCAGTATACGAGACGATTAG
>JBGSWM010000072.1:0-16156 GCA_041752435.1 Minisyncoccia bacterium
AAATAGTACGGTTAAACGTATTATTAACTCAACAATACTCAAGGTAAATTAGAAAGTTTGGATTTTTAATAAGGGAGAGATTCCCCGGCTTTAAATTGTTACAAAGCTTCAGATTTGGACAGGAGGCTGGCTTCATTGTTATAGTATCTACATATGAAACATTTGATTGTCTTGCCGGGTAATAGTGCCAAGAATAAGTTGTGGGCAGAAAGTGTTTTGGCCCATTACACTAAACACTTTGAGTCTACTTACCAGCAAGAATACGATCATTGGCAGACGGGTTCTTTGGAATTCAACTTCTTAGTTGAGGAACAGAAGCTTGGCGAGCACGTAAAAACCCTGCCTAAAGAAGCCCAGGTATTTATTTTTGCTAAATCAGCCGGTTCGATTTTGGCTTTTAGTGCGGTCCAGGCTGGTTTAGTCCAGCCTACCTACTGCGCCTTTTTTGGTATTCCCTTTGAGTGGGCTCTGACAGATGTGTTCCGTGGCAGTTCAGCTCCACTAGAGGCCTTTTCGGTACCAGCTATTGCTTTTCATAACACTCAAGACCCGACCGCTCCATATGAATTTACGAAGAAGGTGATAGATGATCGCCTGGCTCGGGTGTCGCTTATTAGTACCGCTGGTACCGACCACAAATACGAAGATTTTGCCCTCTATGATCAATACTTAGAGACCATCCTAAATAAATAAACCCGATTTATGCGCTTCATTGATACTCATGCTCATCTCAATCTGTCAGCTTTTGCGGAAGATGTTGATGTGGTGGCCAAGCGTTGCGCGGTGGAGGGGGTGGCGGTAATAAATGTCGGGACCAAGGAGTCGACCAGTCAAAGGGCGGTTGAATTGGCAGGTGAGTACGAGCATTGCTGCGCCATTATTGGCCTCCATCCGATTCAAACTGTACCAGGTAGACATGATGAGGAGGAGATAGGTAAAGGGGGAACACCATTTTCCACCGTGGGTGAAAAATTTAATGTAGATTTTTATCGCCAACTTGCCAAGAGAGGCAAAGTGGTTGGAATAGGTGAATGTGGATTTGATTATTATCACACTGAGCCGGGTAGCTATGCGGTTCAAGAGGCAGCGTTCATTGCCCAGATTGAGCTAGCTAATGAACTGCAGCTACCTTTAATGATCCATACTCGTGGCCCGCGCCTGGGAGAGGAGAGTCCAACGGGTCGTAGTGTTTACGCTGACGTTTATGAAGTCCTCAAGCAGTACGCTAAGGTGCCATTCAATGTGCATTTTTATGCTGGTACCTTGGCCGAAGCGGAAAAGTTTTTTGCGCTTGGCGGCACTGTCTCTTTTACTGGAGTGATTACCTTTGCCAAGGATTATGAGGCAGTGGTTAAGGGAGTACCTTTAGAGCTGATGCACGCCGAGACTGATTGCCCCTACGTCGCACCCGTGCCGTATCGCGGCCAGCGTTGTGAGCCTTGGATGGTTCAAGAAGTGTATAAAAGAATTGCTACTATACGGATTGAAGATGATGAGGTCGTCAGAGAACAGTTAATTAATAACGCCCGCCGTTTTTATAATTTGGGGTAAGAAAGTAAGATTAAAAAATAGGAATGGGCCGACTCGCAAGCAAGTCGGCCCTGACGGCGGCGGATGGTCCGCTACTGGAGCGGCACCACCCTACCTTCTTCGTACACACTCTTCTCGTGGTGGCTTTGCCGGCCATCAAGGTAGAGCAGGACGACGGCTATGAGGTGTCCAACGGACCCTACCAACACCACTGCTCCCACCAAGATGTCGTCCACTTGGCTAATCGGCAAATAGTACGCCGAGGCCACCAGTAGGAGTGTTGTGGTTGCGATACCGCCAAGACCCCAGTACCGCTTCTTATGGTCGCGGTTGTGGTCTACCAGGTAGCCGCTAAGCCAGGCGACACCCCAGGTGATGAACCAGAGTACAAAAAACCATACCCAGGCCATCACCCCGCTCAGTTCGCTCATTCGCCCATCCCCATCTCGTGCAAGCGAGTGTAGTACAGAGTGGGTTCGACTGTCGGTTGCTGTCTTGGCTGGAACCAGCGTCGTTTGACGACCACTGGTTTGGGTTGGTCACCCAAGCGGGAAAACCCAGTCGCCAGGCTGAAGCCAATGAAGCTGGCGAGACCAAGTCCGCAACTCACCATCCAGCTAGAGACCGAAATGCCAAGGTTGCTATTCAGAAGCCAGAGGCCAGAAAGGCCAAAGACCACATACAGCCAGCACACCATCGCTGACGCGTGACGCCGGGCGTTGGTTTTGGGATCCTTCGGCACCGAGGCGTAACCGAGTCGAGCGGACACCATCATCACGATGGCGCCAAAAAACAATGAACTGATATCCATACCCCTCCCAGGGGAAGTTAAAACAGCCAATATTATGACTTAATTTGACCTTTTAGTCAAATATTTTAATCAGGTAAGCATCGAGCTCGCGTTGTTCTAGGTCGTAGAAAGTCTGGTTGTCGTCATAGAGGTCTTCAGCAAGACTGCGGCCGACAAAACGCCAGTGCCACGGTTCAAAAATATAAAATTGGTTGCCTTCGGGGTAAGACAATACAAAACCATATCGGTGGGCATTCTTGAGGAGCCAAGCATAAGCCTCGGTATTGGCAAAAGCTTCAGAGGTGGTCCGGGTGACGGTGTCGACGATATCGACGGTGGTACCGAGCTGGTGCTCGGAGTAACCCTGGTCGGCAGAGAAGGCGTTGGCCCCGGTGCCATAGACCACCTCATGATTGGCCTTGACTGCCCTTTGTTCATCAAAGGAGCGGAAGGCAGAAATAATCTTAATATCGTGACCTGCCCGCTTGGCTGCGTCTAGCATATCCTCTAGAAAGTCGACCGCTTCGGCGTGGAAGTAGGCGTCCTTGTCGGGGTTCATTAAGTACTTGTCATCAATCAAAGAGAGCTTTAAGGGCATAAAGTTTTCGTTCAAGAAGTACGTTCGCGAATACTTCTGCAGCAGCTCCTTGTCAGTCTTGGAGAGCTTATCGAGCACACTAACAGTTCCGGCCAAGTCTTTTATCTGGTCTTCAAACTCATCATTTTTATCCTTCTCGCGTCGCAAATCACGTTCGATATCTTCTAACTCTTCAGTGGTGAGCGACAAGCGTTCGCTTAGTTCATGAATGGTTGAACTAGCTAGTTCTTGCTCTTGGCGCAGGGTTTCAGCCAGGAGGTTGTTTTCGGCTTGCGCTAGGGCGTATTTCTGACTAAGCGCTGACAACTCATCGACGTGAGAATTATTTTGCATATAAAAATAAGTCGTACTACCAATGAGTAGCAGGCAGCTAAGGCCTAAGATGGCATAAGTAATTTTGGTGTGGGGGTGTTGATTTTGTGTTTCGGGCATAATGGCTATTCTAACATGGTTTTTTGGGCTTGCCCCACACCAATATTATCGTCGTACAATTATTTCTTTGTGTTACTTAAGTAATACAGAGAGAATTAGATAAATGACAATATGGAAGCATAAATAATATAAAACGTCGGCTGCGGCCGACAAAGAGAATAATGGTGTGGGGTTGAAGATAGCCTCTTTTCATGGTAGGGTTAGCCCGTTATTCAAGGACTTAGCCGTTATTTTGGCTAAGTTCATAAAATAAGTTAATAATGTCAGAAACAACAATGCCAGCAGCCGAGGCAAACCAAGCTAGTGAGCGCGAGCTTTCAAGTTACGAGTTTGCTTTCCACGTTCTTCCAACGGTTGCTGAAGGGGAAGTGTCTGGGATTTTTGATACTCTCAAAACCCATATTACTAAGGCTGGTGGAGAAATCTTCGATGAAGAGATGCCACAGCGCTTTGATCTGGCCTACGAGATAGTTAAGTATCTCGAGGGAAAGAATCGAAAGTTTATTAGTGCTTATTTCGGTTGGGTACGTTTTCGCCTCAGTGCTGACGCCCTAACCGCTTTAACTGAGGAGCTTGATGGTAACAAGCAGCTTCTTCGTTACTTACTCATTAAGTTGACTAAGGTCGAAGAGCAAAACGCTTTTCGTTTTCATGAGTCTATCTCACACCGTAAGGTGACGACTATTGGGGAGGACGAACTAGCCGAGATTGAAGCCGAGGCCGCCGAAGAGGTGGTGGAGGTGGTAGATGACGCTGATATAGTTGATGAGGCCGAAGTAGCCATCGCCGAGACTGATAGCGAGGAAGCCAAGTAGGCGGTATACTAGAGGCATACTAAGCTAAGTACTAAAACTATGTATCTCAACAAAGCAATGGTTTATGGCAACCTGACCCGTGATCCGGAGATGAAAGCCTTACCAAGCGGCATGAATGTTTGTTCATTTTCACTCGCTACTAACCGTGTCTACAATGACCGTGATGGTAAGCGTCAAGAATCAGTGGACTACCACAACATCGTTGTTTTTGGTAAGCAGGCCGAGAACTGTGCCAAGTACCTCACTAAAGGCAGTAGTACTTACGTTGAGGGCCGTATGCAGACTCGCAGTTGGGAGAAAGATGGTCAAAAGCAATACCGCACCGAAGTCGTCGCTGACCGGGTCCAGTTTGGGCCAAAGAGTAGTGGCGGCGGCAGTGCTGCTCCACAAGGAAGCAATGAGAAGGCGGCTGGTGGTGACACTCGTCACGACTCGGCTTTGCCGGATTATCCTGAGGAGGATATCAACCCCGAGGACATCCCTTTTTAGAAATTAGATTACCCAGCTACGTCGTTGTTCTTCAGTAAAATAATTCTCAACGTACTATGCGTACGACTCAAATTATTTTCTTCGAACGCCTCGTATCTGAGCAATCTAAAGTTCTAAAAATACTGAACATTCAAAATTGAAATTCTAAAATACAAAAATTTATTAGCAAACAAACCGAAAACATGGAACAACAACACAACCTACACAAGAAAGCAGCTCTCGAGCATATTGATTACAAAGACATCACTCGTCTTGAGGCGCATGTCAATCCGCACGCTCGTATGATGGGTCGCCGCCGTACTGGCTTTTCCGCCAAGGCGCAGCGAGACTTCGCTCGTGCTATCAAGCGATCACGCTTCATGGCTTTGATGCCGTACATCCAGCACTAATTCCTATTTTGGATTAGGCCACAAAAAAACAACAGCCCAGCTGTTGTTTTTTTGTATTGACTGCTTGATAATAGAGTTGGTCATTTGTACAACAGGAGCCAAAAATGAATCAGCAAGCAGAGGCAGATTTCGAGGCTCTTGAAAGAGAGCTGAAAAGAAGGAAAAAGCAAGATGAGCTGCGGCGGGTAAGGCTTGAGCCTTACACCGAAGCTGCCAAGGCTGGGTTTTCCTTTTGTTTGATCAGCAACCTAGTGCTCTTTTGGGGAGGGAATGAATTCTTTCTTTGGCAGCACAACGTTGCAAGTGTCGTTCTCATGGTGCTTGTGTTTGTTTTCGACAGACCTAGTACTGAGGAGGAGGATCTTTGATCCACGGGATGAGAAGGGCCCGGTACGCGCAAGCGGACCGGGCCTTCAACGATTCTAAAAAATAACTATACCTAATCTACTTTGTTGCGACGTCACTTTTTTCGGTCACGGTAGTCATCTACCGCTTCCGCAAAAAGTTAGTCGCGCCTCGTATCTTAGACAGCTTATTTTTTAGAATTATAAGTGTGAGTTTATTCTAAACACTTTAAGCCTTTTCGATGCGTTCAGAATAGTCGCCCGATTCGGTATTGATAGCAATAATATCACCCTGGTTGATAAACATCGGGACCATGACTTTAGCGCCAGTTTCGACAATTGCTTCCTTAAGGGCATTGCCTGAGGTATTACCTTTACTAGCATCGACCGTCTCGGTCACCTTGAGTTCAATCTTAATTGGCACTGTCACTCCGATTACCTCGTCCTCAAACAGTACGGCCTTGAGTTCGGAGCGCTCCTTGATAAACTTCGCTCCTTCACCGACGACATCAGCCGACAATGAAAAACGCTCGGCCGGCTTACCACTTTCATGAAACCAGAACTCATCGCCGCGACGATAAATAAAAGTGATGTTTTTGTTTTCGAGGTCAGCTTCCTCGGCCACTTCGTTCACGTGAAAGGTGTTTTCTACTACTCGCCCAGACTTCAGACTTTTTAGCTTGGTAATGTTGACTGGCTTGCGCTGTTGCTTGCGAAAGACGTGGTAAGACAGCACCAAGTAGGGTTCATCATTGAAAATGATGACCTTTTTAGGAGTAATTTCGCTGTATGAGAGGACTGCCATGGTGAGTAGACGAGTTTTTACAACCCTTAAAGGTTGCTTGGGCTCTGTTTAATGTTAATAATACGCCCACAGTTATACCAAAATTGCCCATTAATAGCAAAGCGTGTATAGCCTATACAGAGGCTGATTCGGTGTTATGATGGGAGTGTCTATGCAGTGGCTATTACCCAACGATGAAGATCAGGCCGAACTCCCCGATGAGGTCATTTTACGTCGCTCCGTCACTAAGCCCTGGCTCTACAGTATTCTGGTCGACCGCTACCAGGCTGCCTTTACTCGTAAAGTGCGGGGAATTGTGCGTGATCCGCGTGATGTCGAGGAGATCGTTCTTGATACTTTTACCAAGATTTATGTCAACGCTGATTCTTTTGTCCCGCAAAGTGGCGCCCAGTTTTCCTCTTGGGCTTATCGTATTTTGCTCAACACCGCTTTTACCCGTTACCAAAAATTGGTCAAAGAAGGCCAGCGCTTTATTGTCTTTGATCCCGAATTTGAACAATTAGTGGGGGAGCGAGCGGGGCATGAGGCTTTCGCTGAGAAGCTCGATGCGGTCGAGCGGATCTTGGCCCGTTTGCCTGGTCATTTTGCCATTGTTCTGCGTCTTCATTATCTTGAGCATTGGTCACATGAAGATATTGCGGCAGAGACTGAAGAAAATGTCGGCACGATTAAGGCGCGCATCCACCGCGCCAAAGCCGCCTTCCGTAAGGAGACTAAAGACCAGGAGATTGAAGCCTTACTGTAGGTAACTTTTGCCCAAGCCGTTAGGTTATAAGAAAAGACTATGAAACATATCAAAGCCATCATGCAAAACCCAGCCTTGAAGCGCCAGATTATGCTGCGTGTTTACTATAGCTATGGCTTGAGTATCCTTACCAATACGGCTTTTTGGCAGGCGGTCATGCTGGTCGTGTCTGGGTCACTTTTGGCCAAGTGGCTGCATGTAGCGAGTATTATTGATAACTTCCTGGCTGTCCCGGTCAAAGAGGTACCGAGTTTCGTCTCCAACTCATTTTTGGGCGCTATCTCCCACGGCGAAGTCCTTACGGTAGCGGTCTTGGTATTAGCCTTGGCGGTGACTTATTTATCCGCCAAGCGTCTAGCGGCTGCACTCTTGCCTCAGACCCTAGTGACTCGATAGAGTTTGCTCAATAACAAACCGCCGGACAGCTTTGCTGTCCGGCGGGTTGTTATATGTCTATCAATCTATTCTGCCTCCGCTTCACTCTCGCTTTCGGCGCTGCTGCTGGTGCTTTGGGTCTTGCTTTTAGTCGGTGCCTTGCCTTCATCCTTGAGTGCTTTGCGAATATGCCCGAGGAGTTCCTTTTGCACCTTAGCGTTTTCCTGGAGGAAAGTACGAGCGGCGTCGTAGCCACGACCGAGCTTAACCTCAGTGCTCTCGTCACCACCTGGTGGCAGGTAAGTGTATGAAGCGCCTGATTTCTTGACCAAGCCGTATTTTTCGCCGAGAGCCAAGAGCTCGCCTTGGGTACTGATACCCTCACCATAGATGAGGTCAAATTCCGTGGTTCTAAATGGGGAAGCGACCTTATTCTTGACCACCTTCACCCGGTGTCGACCGCCGACCACTTCCTCACCTTTTTTGATTTGGGCAATGCGTCTGATGTCGAGGCGGACCGAAGTATAAAACTTAAGGGCCTTTCCGCCCGGGGTAGTTTCCGGGTTGCCAAACATCACGCCGACTTGCATCCGGATTTGGTTGACGAAGATCACAACCGTCTTGCTCTTGGCGACAATACCAGTGAGCTTTCGTAGGGCCTGGCTCATGAGCCTGGCCTGCTTACCGACATGGTGTGCGCCCATCTCGCCCTCGATCTCATCGCGTGGAGTCAGAGCCGCCACTGAGTCGATAACAATGATGTCTATCTTGCCCGAGCGGACCAAAGATTCGACAATCTCCAGCGCTTGCTCGCCATTGTCCGGCTGAGAGATGAGAAGTTCTTCGAGCTTAACGCCGATATTTCGGGCGTACTCAGGGTCCATCGCGTGCTCAGCATCTATAAAGGCACAGATACCACCGAGCTTTTGGGCTTCCGCTACAGCATGCAGGGAAAGGGTGGTCTTGCCCGAAGATTCTGGTCCAAAGATTTCAATAATGCGTCCGCGGGGGAAGCCACCAATACCGAGAGCGTCATCGAGACCAATCGATCCAGTTGGAATCGCATCGATATCAACTTTCTTGCTCTCATCGAGAGTCATGATGGAGTCATCACCAAACTTCGTCTTGATCGCGCGCAGAGTCTCAGCAATGCTCGAGATACCACCACTTTTTTCGTCATTAGCGGTGCCCATTGTCTTTGGCGCCTTGGCCGCTTTCTTTTTTACCATAATGTTTACTCTTATTATCTGTTAAAGGAAACCGGTGTATACACATAAGGTCTTTCGACGCGCGTTTCTCGGCCAAAACGGTCGCGAGCTTTGAGCGTAGCTATAGTATACCCGTTTTCGAGCACTAGCGCTTCATTGAAATAACCAGACGGATCAGTAAAGATTTGTCGGTCATTGAGCCACAGGTGGGTGATGTTGTGCGCCACGCCCGAAAGGACGATAGTGCGCGTATTGTGCTGGATAGCTGGCTCGGCCAGTAAGTCTATCTGTGGTCCGGCGATCAAAAATCGGGCCTGAAAGACTATATAACCAGCAATCAAGGCAATTAAGCCGAGTCCGAGCAAGATCAGTAGTACGGTGCGGAACTCTAAGCGGAAGATAGTGGTGCTTGGTGACATAGTTATTTACGGGTGGAGTTAATCTCTCTCGTCCTCGTCTTTATTATCTTGCTCACTACCAGGTCCTTTGCCGATCAAGATCTCGCGTGAGCGGGCGCCATCGGCTGGGCCAATCACCCCTTGCTCTTCCAGGATATCGATGAGGCGAGCAGCTCTCGAGTAGCCGATGCGCAGCTTGCGCTGGAGGTAAGAGGTGGAGGCTTTACTGGCCTCGAGGACCGCCTGCTTGGCATCGTCAAACAATTCATCCTCAACATCGACATCTTCATCATTTAGGGAGGCCATGAAAGAGTTAGCGCTACCTTCTTTTTGGTCCTCAAAGTCGATTGTGTCGACCAAGTGCTCAGACTGAGCCTTGAGGTAAGACACTACTTGCTTGATTTCCTCGCCCGAGATATAAGCCGATTGAATACGAATCAGACGCGGACTGTCAGACGATAAGTACAACATGTCACCTTGGCCGAGGAGCTTTTCGGCTCCCATCTGGTCGATGATGGTGCGGGAGTCTATCTGTGAGGCCACGTTGAGGGCGATACGGGTCGGGACGTTGGCCTTAATCGTACCAGTGATGACATTGACTGATGGTCGCTGGGTCGCAAGGAGGAGGTGGATACCGACCGCCCGACTCATCTGGGCCAAGCGGACGATGAGGGCTTCCAGTTCTCGTGGGTAGGCCTGCATTAGGTCGTTAAGTTCGTCGAGGATGATGACAATATAAGGTAGCGGTTCCGGTACGCTATCTTTCTCTTCCTCGAGGCTGCCAGCGGCTTCCCAAGCCTTCTTGGCGGGTTGGTAGACATTTTGGTGATAGAGATCAAGTCCTTGGACCCCTTCGGTCTGCAGGATGTCATACCGTCTAGTCATTTCCTTCACGGCCCAGGAGAGAGAACGGATGGCTTTCTTCGGTTCGGTAATCACCGGGGTCAAGAGGTGCGGGATGCCATTGTAGAGAGTGAGCTCCACTCGCTTCGGGTCGACCAAGATAAAGCGGAGCTGTTCTGGTGAGTTGCGGAAAAGGAGGGAGACAATAATATTGTGTATCGTCACCGACTTACCCGAGCCGGTAGTACCAGCAATGAGAGCGTGCGGCATGCGCGCGATGTTGGCAAAGTGGACTCCACCCGCCACGTCCTTTCCGAGGGCTACGAGAAGTGGACGAGGAGAGTCGGTGTATTCTGGATTCTTAAGCACCGACGCCAGACCGACTGTCGAACGGACGGCATTAGGCACTTCAATACCGACGAGTGACTTCCCCGGGATTGGCGCCTCGATACGGATGGTGCTGGCCTTCAGTGCCAGCTGCAGTTCTTGACTGAGAGCAACAATGCGTGAGATGCGGACGCCCTGGGCTGGCTTCAGTGAGTAGCGAGTGATAGCCGGCCCACTCTCGACCGCGTCCATCTCGACATTGATGCCGAATTCCTTGAGGGTGCGTTTGATGGTCAGTGAATTAGCTCTGACGTCACCAGCCATCGCCTTACCCTTGTCTTTATTTAAGAGAGAGAGGGAAGGCGGGATGTATGGTCCACTAAAATTCTTGACTACAATATCATCTCCACCCTTGCCGCCGAGGGCTTCACCAACTTTGGCTGTTACCGCCTTGAGACCACCAGTCTTCTCTTCCTGCGGAGCTTCATCTTTAGCCGGTTCCTCAGCTGTCTCCGGTTCGGGAGTCTCTAGTAGGGGGAGATCAAGATCCTTGAGACCAAGTTCATCCTCTTCCTCGGCTTCCAGTTCTTCTGTTTTATTACGCTTGAGGAAGCTTGGCCAAGCCAGGCCAGTGTTGAATATCAAAAACGTACCAATCAGTCCAAAGCTAAAGAGGGTGACGCCGGTCACGAGATTACCAAGTAGGTAGGAGAGTGGGTAAGTCAAAGACAGTCCAGCCATTCCACCAAGACCAGCTTCATAGAGTTCAAGAAGGGCCAGGACCGAGAAGAAGACGAGAGTGATACCAAGCATCTTGGCGGCACTCACCCGCTCATCCTCGCGGGGATTGAGGAGGGCTATCATATAGACGCCACAGGCTAGGGGTGCGAGCCAAGCCCCGGTGCCAAAGAGCCAGCTTAGGGCGACGTCGGTCATATCACCCGCTACCCCAGCGTAGCCAATGAGAGAGAAGAGGAAGAAGATACCGAGGACACCAACAATCACTGCCCCAATCGCCTGCTTGGCTTGGGGTGAGAGGTCATCAAAGAGGGGGCTTTTTTCTGGGGTTTGTGAGGGTCTTTTCTTACGGGCCATAACAAAAATTACTGCTTAAAATACCCCTCAATAATAACACGAGAAGCTGGCCTAAGCGGCCGGTTTTATTATGGTTTGCCGGAATAAATAAAGCGACAAAACAGAGCGGAGAGTCTCTAAAAGAGACAAAGGACACCTTGCCAAGACAGCCAAATGTCTTTATAGTAGAGGACAGAAACAAGTCTCAAAGACAGAGACACCAAATACCCCTTATAAGACATCTAAGCGACATATGGACAAAAACAACTCTGTGGCAGTCAAACGACTGTCCTCAAATAATGAGTACTATAGTAACGTTTTCAAAAAGACAGAGAGAACTATCTCTGTTGTCTTCTATATTCTGTCTTATATAGAGAAAACCGACCAGTCAGAATTCCATATAAAAGTCATCAATGACCGAGCTCTCAAAGTCCATGAGACAGCGCTCGCGACGCTCGCGCTTTATGAATACGAAGCCCGTGAAAAAATCTTCCCCTTCGAGCATGCGCTCGTCGCGCTGGAGGGTTCCTTCCGCATCGCCAACGCCGCTCGGGTTATTAATGATGATGTGCTCGCGCTCTTGCTCTCTGAGCTCGACCTCGTCCAGCGCTACCTCCGCAACCACTTTGCTATGCAGTTTCCACTTAGCTTGCGCGAGTTCTACCCCGATAGTCAGACTAAGTCGACGCCCAAAGTCACCAAGACCGAAGCCAGTAGCCCCGCTCGTCGCGAGCGTCGCGGGCAGATCCCCGCGGGTGACATTAGCTCCGACGCCCATATGGTCTACAGCCAGCTAGTCGATCGTTCGACCCGGATCAAGACTGTCCTTGAAGCTATCCCCGAAGCCACCATCAAAGACATAGCGGAGGTGATTACTGATGTGAGCGAAAAGACAATTCAACGCGAGCTAAATAGTCTTATAGAAAAAGGACAGGTTCTAAGACAGGGTGAAAGACGTTGGTCCAAGTACTCGCTAGCAAAGTAAAGTGTCATGTGTCTTTTATAAAAGACTAAAGCTTGTGACCTTGATAGTTTGTCTACTTCTCCAGGGGTCATTTTGAGACCCAATGACTCTCTCGTCTAAAGGACAAACGAAAATGATTCGCCTAAGGGTCATAAAACGAAGGTAATTCCTCGGCTGAAGCGAAGCGTAAGAAGAGGAATTTCCTTAGTGAGTGACCAATATCCGGCCCAAAGTGACCCACTTGCCACCTTTTTATTTCTGTTTTCTGGTACTTTTCTGAGTAAGAGAGCGTGGGGTAGGGCGTCATCAAAGGGAGACAGGAGAGTAGTTGTTTTATTGACGTTTACCACACTTTAACGTAGTCTGTGCTCAGTCAAACCAGCCTTGGTTTCTGTGCGTTGATTGCTCGCTGGGTCCTCCATGATCTAGGCGCAATCCACAAGTATCGACCTCGCTAGTAGTTGGTGTTACGTCATTGTCTGCTATACTTCTGGTATGCGCTCACGCGCTTTTTCTAAAGCCTGGTACCGTGCTTTGTCTATCTTTAGACACCACCGCCAAGCTCTACGATCCGCGTGAGGTATGAACGTTCTTTGTTAGACATGCGAGCCGTACTCTTTTGTACCTCCGTGGGTTAGTTGGGAAGCCACTAATTTTTATATCGAAAACCAAACCGCCCGAATGTGCGTACTACTTTTAGCGTAGTTACATTCACTCCCGCCTACCTTATTCCGCCCCTCACTGTTTTACGAGAGACACGCAGTCCTTCCTTACAGCTAATCTCTAAGAAAGCCCAGTGGATTACTCGGGGTCGACTTAGAGTTAGTGATATACGTAAGTGGCCTGATAAACCATTTACGAATATGAATTAATTCATATTATCAGCCGTTATCAAATAAGCTCACTAATTCGAGCACGCGTGTTTAATCCCACGCAAAAAATTACTTATATATGACGATAATTGCAAAAGATTTTGCTTCTAAGGCAGCCGTTGCCTTCGTAGCCCTTGCAATGGCTCTCTCAATGTTTGCTCCTGCTGCGCAGGCTCAATCATCAGAGGACATGCAAAAAATGATTAATGACCTTCTATCTCAGATCGCTGCTCTCCAATCACAAGTTGGTCAAGGTGGTACATCTGTTGCTTCAGGCGTGTGCCCATACACATGGACACGTGACCTAAACGTAGGTGCTTCAGGCGCTGACGTGATGAAGCTACAACAGTTCCTAAACGCTAATGTTGATACACGTGTAGCAGCATCAGGCGCTGGTTCAGTTGGTGCTGAGACTGAGTTCTACGGACCAGCCACAGCTGCTGCTGTTTCAAAGATGCAAGTTATGTACCGTGCTGAGATCCTTTCACCAGCTGGTCTAGTTAACCCAACCGGTTACTTTGGACCATCTACTCGTGCTAAGGCCAACTCTCTCTGTGTAGCTGCTCCAGTTACTCCAGGTGATGAGAATGGTGATATGGACGAGTCAGAGGATGAGGATAAAATGGACGATGAGGACATGACTCTAGACGGTGAAGCTTCTCTAGATGATTTCCAAATGGACGCTGCTGACGAGGATAATCTAGAAGAAGGTGCAGAAGATGCACCAGTTGCTGAAGTTACTTATGAGTTCCAGGACGGCGATGCTGAGATTTCTCGCATGGACGTACAGCTCGTAGGTTCAGGTGACGAACAAGATCCATGGGAGGCTTTTGAAGAAGTTTCTCTATGGGTAGATGGCGACATGGTTGCTAGTGTAGATGCTTCAGACGAAGACAACTACCTTGGTGACGAAGATGACGGCATCCTCCGTTTCTCTGGTCTTGACATCGTAGCGATGGAAGACGAGGAAGTAGAGTTCGTTGTTGCAGTTACAGTTAACAGTTCAATCGACCTTGGCGGCAACGCTGATGCTTGGACAGTTACAGTACTTAACACTCGTTTCTTCGATGCTGATGGTGTAGCTACTACACTTGATGAGGATGATGACGCTGATTTCACTTCAACTGAATCATTCACAATCGACGAAGCTGGTTTTGAGGATGAAATCATCGTCAAGACTTCTAGTTCAGACCCAGATTCAGCTACTCTACAAGTAGAGGATGACTCAAAGTCAGATTGGTACACAGTATTCGTGTTCGACATGGATACAGATGACTCAATGAACGACCTAGAAATCAACGAAGTTTCTGTTGATCTTAATCTCTCACACGCTTACAACACTGTTGTAGATGATGCTGAGTTGGTAATCGACGGCGAGACAGTTGATGACTTCGATGTTTCAAGTACTACTTCACTTACACCAAAGCTTACCTTCAATGTTGACGGCGACGTCTCTGTCGATGCTGGCGATCGTGTACCAGTAGAGTTGAAGCTACGCTTCAAGGCTCTAGAAGTAGAAGGAACTACAGTTGAGGCTTCAGTTGACGGTGCAGAGATCGAAGCTGAAGGTGCTGATGACGTAACCGGAGGTGGTGCTGCTACAGGTGAGGAGCATACTCTACGAAGTACTGGTATCACTGTTGAGCTAGATTCAACTGATTCAGACGTTGTTACATCTGACGGTGCTCTAAACGACTACGCTACTTACACTATCGTGCTTGAAGTTACAGCTTTCGAACAGGACGTCTTCGTTCCAGTTAGTGCAGCTTCTTCAACCGATTGGGATCTAGTTGATGAAAATGGTGATGTAATGACAGTTCCATCTGCCTCTACAACCATCGTTATCACTTCATCAGCTGATGAAGGTGGTCTAGGAGATGCTTTCTTCGAGATCAATGAAGGCAGTACTGAGACGGTTACTATCAAGGTAACTTACTCACCAAGTATTGCTAACACATCAGCTCGTCTACAGCTAAACTCTCTCACCTATGATGAGACAGGTACAGCTACAGCTGGCGATGATGATACATGGGATGCTCTTCCATCTTCTACTTACCGAACTGCTGTTGAAACTATCGTTAACTAACGTTAACTCTAGTTTTACCTCAGACGTAAGTCTAAGTTAGGATGAAAGGAAAAACCCCGCGCGCAAGCGCGGGGTTTTTCTGTGTCCGATATAACCCAAAAACAAAAAACCCTGCAAAGGGGTACCCTAGGCAAAACCTTAAAACAAGCCACCAAACAGAAACGAATAGGATCTAACAAAGGGGTACCCTCGGGCAAATATTTAATTTGCCCGAGGGTACCCCTTTGCACTTTGTTTATATCTAAGGTTGATTATTTTAATAAATGATATTCTGTGAATAGTGAGTACGAGAAATATTTCTTTAGCTATAGGAGAGTTTTATCATCTTTATAATCGTGGAGTAGATAAGAGAACAATCTATCTAGATTCATTTGATTATATAAGATTTATTGAATTGTTCTATCTTTGTAACTCCTCGCAAGCTATTAGTATTAGAGATATTCATCGTCGCTCACCATCTGTATTTGAATTTGAAAGAGGTACTCCTTTGGTCGCTATCGGAGCTTATTGTTTAATGCCAAATCATTTTCATATTTTAGCAACACCGCTTGTCGAAGATGGTCTAACAACATTTATGGGGAAGTTAGGAACCGGCTATTCAATGTATTTTAATAAAAAGTATAAACGAACTGGGGCATTATTTCAGGGAACATTTAAGTCAGAGCACGCTGATAATGATGAATATTTAAAATACTTGTATGCTTATATTCATCTCAATCCAGTGAAATTGATTGATAAGAATTGGCAGGAGGAGGGGAGTAAAGATGCGGCGAAGTCTTTTGACTTCGCCGCATCTTTTGCTTATTCGAGTCTGCCAGATTACCTCGGACAAGTTCGACCGGAAAACGCGATTATAAATCCAGATCCATTTCCGCAGTATTTCAGCACCGCTGCTGACATGAAGGCGGAGCTGTTTGACTGGCTTACTTTTGCTGAAATAGAGTTACTAAAATAAAGGCAAACCAGACATTTTTGGTTAAGAAACTATAAAGGAGAAGAGTATAAGAGCAGTTGATGTCCTTGCGTAATTAACATAATTATCCACAAATTTATCCCCAACAGAGCATAACCT
>JBGSWM010000073.1:0-8380 GCA_041752435.1 Minisyncoccia bacterium
GGCCATGAGTGAAGCCAGGATACCGACGATGAGGCCGACAAATATCACTTGCTTGGCGACCTTAAGGCCACGGCTTCTGGTTACTAAATCAGTAATCAAAAAGGCGACGGGGTAGGTGAGAGCGCCATAGGTCAGCCAGTCTCCGAGCGGATACTGCACCAGTACATTTGAGACCACAATCACACCCGCCATGGCGAGCATACAGAAGTGGGTAAAATTCATATTTAACATATCACGGGAGCCTACCATCATTACAGCCAGACTGCAAAACAAACAGAGGAGACTGGAAGCAAACCAACTAAATTCCAAATCTCTAAATTCTAATGTCGCACAATATTCTAATTGGGGGAGTCGGGGAGAGAGGGAAGAAAGGGTTAATGAATTGGAGCATTAACTAGTTGATGCCAACGCAGACCGACCAGCAACGAAACCGGACTGAGCCAAAACACTACAGCAAGCAAGCTAATAATGGCTTTAGAAATTTGGCGAAAAAAATTACCGAAAATAAAAAGTTAAAAAAAATTTTATTTGGTATTAGAATTTGATTAAATCTAGAAATTAAAATCCAAAATAGTTAATTTCGATTTTGGTGGAATACATACCAGTGGCACGTACACATACAAATGGCCTGGCGAGACTATAAAAAATGACTAGATGACCTAAAAAGTCGATCCAGAGTACCAGGTCAAAAAGACCCAATTTCGGGACTAGGTACGAGACGACGTATAGTACCTCTTTTATACCTAAGGGGCCTTAAAATCGATTCTAGAGCCTCAAAATACTTATATAAATGATGGTACATGGTTATACGTATATTTAGAGCAAATTTAGTCTAATTTGATCAAAAGGAACAAAAAATCCGAATTTGGGCTTGGAGTAGATTTAGTAAGAATAAATGAAAGTGGTGGTAGAGATTAGAGAAAGAAATAAATATAAAAAAATATTTTTTCTAAATTAAAAGACAGGTGAGTGACTGGTACATAATGATGCGCCCATAACTGACTTTAGACGAAAAAACGCTAAAAAGGCCGGGGAAGTGGTAAATCGTAATAAAGCCTTATTTTATGATACTTAACTGAGTATTAGAGATATTATACTCAGTTATCAACATAGTAAATAGGCTCTATCCCCGACCGCTGTAGTATCATTAAGAAGTAGTGGAGCTGAGTGTCCCCTTTAACGTACTATGCGAAAAAAATCTAAACCTTCTAATAACAAAAATGATTCATCTAATCTACTACCAGCCTTAGATGATTTTTTGCTACACATTCAGGCGAACAATTATTCGGGGGAGACTTTGTACAACTATGAACGGGATCTGGAGACTTTTGCTAACTTTCTCCAAAATGACCTCTCTTCCCTCCCCTTCACCAAAATCACCAAAAAATCGATTGAGCAGTACAAGGCGTACCTGAACTCTTACGATCGCAAAACTGCTGGTAACAATGACCCCGAGAAGAAACTATCAAGCGGCACTATCAATCGACATCTAACTTCCCTGCGTCGTTATCTGACCTACCTCATAGACATGGACTACGAAGTGCCGGTTGACCCGAGTGTGATTAAGCTGCTGCGTCGCGAGAAGCGTCATCCACAAATTTCTGAACTGGAAGAGTTGGTTAAACTGATCGAGTCCCCCATGCAGTATGAGAAGAATCGTTTTGTAGCGCTACGCAATCGCGCCATGCTGGAGACACTATTCGCGAGCGGTATGCGTATCTCAGAGCTTATCAATCTGAGGCGAAATCAGATTGATCAATCCGGACGTATCTTCATTGAGGGTAAAGGAAAAAAGCAACGGTTTATATATTTGACTGACCGAGCGCAAAGACATATCGCTGAGTATATAAAAGAGCGCGACGACGAACTCCCCTACCTCTTTGTAGCCAAGCGAGGCGCCAATGCCACCGACAAAAAGAAACACATCTCCCCTAACTACCTCCAAGCAAAGATTAAACGCTACCGGGAGCTACTCGGCATCATCGTGCCGACGAGTGCTCACTCGCTGCGTCACGGTTATGCTACCTACCTCGCCGAGCAAGGGGCTAACCCAGCCGCGATTCAGATTCTTCTTGGTCACGAATCACTCGAGACCACCACCCGCTACGTCCACGCCTCAGACCGCTACGCGGAAGACACCCACCACAAATTCCATCCCCTCCAGAAGTAGCTATTTGCTTAATCTGTAAGGTAATTCAGACCTTGCCCAAAACGGAGTCTTGACTTAACTCTTACTTAGCTGTTAACTACCTTCCATACTCGGTATGTCCGAGGGCGTTCCTTAAGGAGAATCCTATATGATGTTCGTACCTGGAGACAATGCAATTACTGGACCACTTGCCAGCATCGGAGTATTGGCTGGATTACTGGCTGAGGACTGGGTAGCGGAAGGAGCAGACCACAGACAACTCATCGCTGAAGCAGAAGAGTTGTTGGAGGCAATTGACCTTGCCATCAGCGGCGCCGATTTCACTGGAGACGAGGATGGTGAACAGATGCAGAGATGCTGGGCTTTCCTTGGTCCTGGCCTTCACAAAGACATTCAACAGATGAAAGCCTCTACCCTGCGAGGTAGGCATCTATATCCCCGGATTGCGGTGGTCATGATGACCCTTACCACTCGCAGGCAAACACTTGAGATGAATGACATCCATGTCCTCAAGAGATCTGGGGGCTGAATTGAAAGGAAGAAGAAACACATCACCGAAAGCCATCACGCGTTCGGTGGTCTTTCTTTTTATATACTGATAAAAGTTCAAACATCTTTCAAGGAGCGTTGTAAACCTTATTGATTCTCCTCGCCCATATATACCCCACCGAGGAATTCGGCCGTGAGGCGGTCATAAGTTGGTTTGTGTTCAGTCAAAACAATTTCCCGCTTTCCGGTATTTGACAGCTTCGAAGTAATCTCTGGGTGACGGGCTAGATAATTTTCAATTTTTTGAGGAATTATTTCGTCTTGCGAATATATAGTCACGACTCCCCAACCGACTTCTCTCGCCACATCTTTGAACAGAGAAAAATGAGTACAGCCCAGAATTAGGGCGTCGCAATTTTCCGCCCTGGCCCTAATGACGTGCTCTTTTATAATCCGGGCCGCCGCCTCGTCCTCATTTGATTCAATTAGTGGCACCAACCTACTTTCGGCTACCCCGATAACTTCTGGTCGCTCGGTGAATTTAGCAAACTCTCGTTCGTATTTACCTGAGTCTATAGTGCGCTTGGTGGCAAGGACACACACCCTCTTGCTCCTTGCCTCAATTACTTCTTCAACCGTCGGTATAATCACACCCAATATGCGATGGTCTTGATATTTATCGGTCAGAATTGAGTCCTGTAGGGTACGCAGAGTCTCAGCTGAAGCAGTATTGCAGGCCACAATTACCAGCGAACAACCCCGGTCAAACAGGTGAAAGATTCCTTGTTTGGTCAAAGCCAAAATCACCGCTTCTGACTTGTCGCCATATGGTAGATTGGCCGTGTCACCATAAAATTCGTAGTCATACTGTGGTAAGTGTTTGGCTACTGCTTTGAGAATAATTAGTCCGCCAAGACCCGAATCAAAAAAACCGATTTTCATAAATAATTTATTTCCTACCCAAAGCCACCAGCGCTTTAAATTCAGTCTCCTTAATGGGAATAACCGACAGGCGATTCCCCTTCTTTACAAACGCCAGTTCAGCAAACTGAGGGTCGTTTTTCATCTCGGCCAGAGTAACTATCCGCGGAAAAGTTTTGACATACTCCACTATCGGTCCGAGCCAGCGCGGTGCCTCCGGCTTTGACTTACTATCGTAGTACTTATGACCCGGGACGAATTGTGTCGGATCAGCTTCGGCCGGTTTTAAGATCCGCATCTCCCCCACTACCCCGATCACTTTGGTATTTGAGTGATACATAAGAGCCCTATCTCCCGCTCTCATATCATCTCTAAACATGTTCCGTACTTGGTAATTACGCACTCCATCCCAGAGCGCACTCCCCTGCCGCGCCAGGTCATCAATCCCAAATTCGTTTGGTTCAGCTTTCATTAGCCAGTATTTTCTTGCCATATTTGTCACATTTTAGCACATACACAAAAAGCACCCGGAGGCGCTTTTTGTGTTCTTAATTTAGATAGGACTTGGGCAAATGTGTGCCATTTGCGTAAGTACTATTAGATATTCATTGCTAGAGTCTTGCCCCAACAAGGTTGAGACGCGCTCCATGGCTGTGTTCCCTGCTTCTCATAGAGATGTCGGGCGTAGGCCATATTGTGATAAATATCTTCAAGGTTCAGTTGCATCGCTTGAGCAGTCTTCTCGTGATAACGCTTGTTAATTTGCATAACACCCGTATCAAGTGGATCGACAATCCCCTTAAGGACTGATCCGTCGGCCAAGGTATGGCGGAAAGTAGACTCACAACGAGCAATTTGCACCATGATCGGTATGTCGCGGAAATACGAACGGACAATTTCTTCAACATCGTAATTGACCAATTCCGTAGACTCCACTACCGCAGTGGTAGTGATACGACCATACTCATTACTAGACGGGACCACTGCTGAAATAGAAGTAGCAGCCAAGACCGTTAGTAGCATAGTGGATAAAATAAGCCAATGGTCTTATTTGATAAATACCAGCACCAAAGCCGGTAACCGCAAAATCATAGCACAAACCGCGGATTTTTATTATTATAGCATATTTTGCTATTCATGTCAATCCGCAGCTTCCGATTGGCTTACTTTTATCAAACTTGTGCAAAAAGCCTTATTTATCAACGTATTACGTATCCTACTGAGACTTGCTCTGATCTTGCTTCTGTTCGGTACTGACCTTAAGCCAGTCTCTGGCCCCTTCAAAAGCCCGCAAAACCTCAACCGGTAGAGCAAAAACGACGGTGTTTGACTGGTCTGAAGAGAGGTCATTTAGGGTCTGTAAGGTCCTCAAGTGGAGCGCTCCCGGAGTGGAAGCTAGGATCCCAGCGGCTTTAGCCATGTTTTCGGCTGACGCCACTTCCCCTTCGGCCTTAATGATGACCGCTCGACGTTCGCGTTCGGCCTCGGCTTGCTTAGCAATCGTTCTCTCCATATCATCGGGCAAGAAGAAATCCTTGAGCTCAACGTTCTCCACCTTAATCCCCCAAGCATCAGTCTCAGCGTCGATAATTAGCTGGATACGCTCGGAGAGCTTGTCGCGCTCGGCCAAGACCTCGTCGAGATCGGCGCCGCCGACGATATTACGCATAGTGGTCTGGGCTAGCTGCGAGACAGCGTAGCGGAAGTTTTCTACCTCCAGAACCGCCCGTCCAGCGTCTGCGACCCGGTAATAGATAACAGCGTTGATACTAGCCGAGACATTATCCCGAGTAATCACCTTCTGATCCGGCACATCCACCGCTTTTACCCGCAGGTCAACTTTCTCCATCTTTTGGAAAATCGGAATAATGACTGTCCAACCTGGACCACGCAAGCCAGTAAACTTACCCATGGTCAAAACCACGCCTCTTTCATACTGCTTAACTTCACGCAAAATCACCACCAGGACAACAATCGCTAGAACGATAATTGAAAGTACATTCATAGGTATCTATTTTTCTAAGACTGAATAACTGTTTTAGTATACACCGTTTTTATTTACTTTTGAGTAGGGCCATAGCGCCGTACAAACCGGCATTATCAGCCAAAGTAGCGGTAGTAATGAAAGGACATTCAACAAAACTATCAAGATACTCGACCGTATACTTTCTAATCGCTTCAAGCGGTATCTTTGGATCGCCAGTGATCATTGAACCACCGAGCACAATCACTTCTGGTGACCAGTACAAGATGGTGTTGCGTAGACCTTGGGCTAAATATTCGGCCAGTTCATTCCAGAGAGTGTCTTCTTGGGGTATTTCATAGGGCTTAACCCCGAGACGAGTCTCAACTCCAGCTCCCGAGACTAGGTTTTCTAAGGTAGGACTGATCTCATCCCCGAGAATAGTGCGGTCAATATCGAGGACCTGATGCCCTGGTTCGAAGCCATTGGTCGCTTCATCAATTACCCCTTTTTCAATCTTCACTCCCCCGACCCCGGTACTGACGGTATGATAAGCAACGATATCCATCCCCTGCCCCGCTCCAAACACCGCCTCGCCGAGACCAGCCAGAGCAGCATCATTCTCAAGATAAACGGGCACTTTATATTTAGTAGCTAGGTGTTCGACGATAGATTTGTTGGCCCAGCCAGTTAGGACAGCGTCATTAAAGATACCGGTTCTCTCTTCGTTGAGGAGACCACGGATGCCGCCCGCGATCATGGTGACCTCGTCTTTTTTTAGAAGTGAATCAATCGCTTTAGTAATTTCGGTCATCCCCTCTTTGAAATTGGCTTTGGTATTGAAGCTGACTGAATCAGTCAATTCATTTAGATCAGCACTTACCCCGACCCGGGTTTTAGTACCGCCGATATCAAATACTATGTTGGTCATAGAAAAAGAATCTCTCTGGTCTTTTGTTTGTAGAGCTCAACATTAGGTTGGTCAAAGGCATTACGCTCTAGGAGATGAGCTGTATACATGACCTCACGTAGGCGCATAGCCATAAACTGGCCGAGCGAGTACGGTAAATTTTCTTCAAAGACCGTCGCTCGATAGGGCAATTGCTCACTTTGGTAAGCAGCAATTACTCCACCATAAATAGCGGTTGCGACTTCTTGAGCAGAATAACTCTTTAGTTTTGGCGCAATTTTGGTTTTCTTGTCGATCATGACGTCGAGCTCATCGTCGTCAAATGAGACGAAGTCGGTGTAAACATCAGGCACACCACTCATATATAGCTGGCCGGTTGAGTGCAGCTCGACTGGAGTTGAGATCGCTGGCACCATGACATGTTTTACTTTCACTCCCTTAGTATCTACCGCCTTACCCAAGCTTTCCGCAAACAGCTGTCGGTACCAACGGCCAAGCTTCTCGAGCCTGGATTCAAAAGCAAAAAAATTGTAGTGCGGGTATTTTAATTCGTGATAGACAGCCAGACGGGCCGCACTTTCCGCCACCACTGATTCTAGCGTTGGACTCTCGACATCCAGATAGCCTGACATAAATTCATCCACGTCATGTCCGAGGAGAGCTAAGGGTACGAGACCGACCGCGGTCGCTACTGAGTAGCGCCCACCAATAATCTCCGGCATAGTGACACAATTGACTTTGAGTTTAGCGCCAACCTTCATGAGGTCGGTTTTAGGATTACCGATGAAGTAAATTTGCTGGTAGATAGCTTGACCAAACTTGTTTTCCATCCAGTTAATGAGAATCGCTGCGTTGGCCAAGGTCTCGGTCGTACTCCCGGACTTACTAATAACACAGATCGCTAACTGGTTAGCCTTCTTATATTTACTTAAATCCGATTGAAGCTTGGCCAAAGCTGAGACAGAGACAGCATCAAGCACTGAGAGACGAGACTTACCCTTAGAGAGGACATCATGCACGGCTTCAGTTCCAAGGTTTGAACCACCAATACCGATCACCACCACTTCTTTGATTGACTTAGCGGACTTAGCGGCTTTGTCCACGACCTCAGAGAGAGCAATATCTTTAGGGTAATACAGTGAATACTCTGGTACGGTTTTGTCATGAGCTAGTTCAGCCGCGTCAATTTGCTGCCGATAGCCCGAGAGAGCTTTCAGCTTTCTCTTGATTGCGTTTTCTGTGACGCGCGCGTCATCAAAGTAGGAAATGTTCATATCTATCTATACTATACCTGTCTCGTATTTTGGCAATTAACATTCTTCAGAATATATTTGTAAGCATCATCAACACTATCCACCACCACAAACAGGTCCATGTCTTCTTTACTAATGGTCTTAAAGGTTTTCACTAAATCTTTTTCGAGCCAGCGGAGAAGCGGATTCCAAAAATCTGAGCCATAGAGTAAGACTGGTACCGGTTCAATTTTCTTGGTCTGAATGAGAGTTATAATCTCAAAAAATTCATCCAAGGTACCAAACCCGCCTGGGAAGTAGACGTAGACTTCGGAAGAGAAAGCCAACATGACTTTGCGCGAAAAGAAATATTTAAAACTCAGAGAGTCAGTGGTGTAGGGATTTAGTTTTTGCTCAAAGGGCAACTCAATATTGAGACCAATTGACTTCCCACCCACCTTGAAGGCGCCGACATTAGAAGCCTCCATAATTCCTGGTCCACCACCAGAGATAATAGCAAAACCCTTCTTAGCTAGTTTGGCCGCCAATTCCTCGGCCGCTTTATAATAAGGGTCATTGGGAGCTAATCTGGCACTTCCCCAAAAAGTAGCGGCTAGGTCATAATTGCGTAGGAGTTCAAAGCCTTGCACAAACTCGGACATGATTCTAAAAACTCGCCATGACTGAATAGCGCCGTCTTGTCCGTTTGGATCTAA
>JBGSWM010000074.1:0-4362 GCA_041752435.1 Minisyncoccia bacterium
CGGAGTACCGGTCACACCCTTTTCCAGCCCCTCCTTTTGGTTTGCCTTCACTTGTTCACGAATTAATGACGAGTTCATCTGCCGCTTAAATTGATCAACATCAAGTCCTAGCGTGTTGGCATAACCAATAAAAGCAGCGGCCGGATTGGGACTTCTTGACCAAGTATTTTGTTCAGCAAAAACCAAATCAACAAATTCAAAGAAGGCTCCTTGTTGACCAGCCGCTTCCGCCGCTCGTGCCGCTGGTTCGGCCAGGGGATGCATCGGGAGTGGAAAATGCCGATATTCAAACCTAATCGAGTCACCATATTCAGCCAAAACATCGTTAACATAAGGCTCAAAAGCGGCGCAGGCTGGGCATTGCAAGTCACTATATTCAACCAGTTCAACCACCGCATCCAAACTACCTTTCACATGCGGGGCTATGGTTACTCCTTCATTATTTCGTTCGGACGCTACATTTGAGTACCACACCGAACCACCAATCAAAATCACCACTAATACTCCGACAATTACCCATGGATTTTTCATATAGTGATTATATTAACATATGAGACAGAGATGATAACAATCGTCAGCGCATTGTATTTATAGTAAAAATGTGTTATAATTTAAAAAATATATGGCTCACAAACCCAATTTTACACGTAAGAAAAAACGCAAGCAGCATGGCGAGACTTTCTGGGACAATGAGTACAAATCCCCTTCCCACCTCAAGCTCTCCACTACCCAAAGCCAGGACCTAGAGAAATTCACCCGTTGGCTAATTCGTCGTAAACGAGAGGACCTGCTTTCTCCTACCACTTCCGTCTTAGACGTCGGCTGTGGCAATGGTCGCAACCTTATCTTCCTCGCTGCCAACTTCGGCTCGACAGGGATTGGCTACGATATTGCCAAGGCCGCCATCGCCCAGGCCGTCGCCGCCTCCAAAGGACTACCAATAAGCTATAAAGCTAGAAGCATCGCCGGACCCTTGAATGTCGATCCAGAATCCCAAGGTCTCGTCCTTGATATGATGACGTCTCACTTCCTCACTAAAGAGGAGCGTGTCACCTTACGGGACCAGATTTTTGACACTCTTAAACCAGGCGGCTATCTGTTTATGAAGACCTTTCTCAAAGACGAGGACCTCCACACCAAAAGACTACTCACCGAATTCCCGGGCAAAGAAACTGGTAGTTATATCCATCCTGTCATGGGTGTGGCCGAGTATGTCTATAGCGAGGAAGAGCTGACCACCTTCCTTAGTGAAAAATTCACTATCAAGCAGATTTACCGCTCGCACAAGCACGCCTTTCGCGGCCAAGCCCGCAAACGTCGCACGATTACTATCTACGCCGAAAAAGACCCTTACCACTAAAGACTTGCTGCTATAATACTTAAGAACCCACTCAAGATGGCTGGGTAAGACAATTTTATTTAGTCTTTACTCAGCCTTACCAATTGAGACCGGTAATAATTATGATTTCACGCTATTTTAATCGCTTCCCCCACGCCATTAGAGGTATTACCTACGCTACAAAAAACGACTTTGGCTATCGTACGCAGCTGTATGGCATTGGCTTGTTTGTGATTATAATCCTCTTCGTTCTAGCGCCCCTCTCCGCCAGCGAAGTTCTTTTTACTCTCTTGGCTTACACCTTAGTCTTAATTACCGAGTTACAAAACTCAGCGCTTGAAGTAGCTCTCGACCGCCTACACCCAGAGCTGCACGATGCGATTGGCGTCAGTAAAGATATGGCAGCGGGAGCCGTGTTGATTGCTGGAGTATTCTTACTCGTGGTGGTTGGTACTCTACTCTACTCACGACTTGATGTTATTTTTGGTTCCTTCTCTTAAAGTAGCATCAAATCCACCTACTACTGACACTGGAAGCGAGCCTGGCACTCATCTCGACCTTCGCCAGCAGGTACCTGGAGACAGAGCTCGCACGGTGAAGTCGCAGGCACACCCGGCTCACCGTAGCTCGTGCCATACTCCATACCACCACCGATTAAATCAGCGTAATCACGAAACAAAACGTCGGCCGGGACAATAAAGATACTGGTATCAACTTCAGACCAAGCCTGACAGTTGTAATCGACTGGTGAATCAAGTGGTACAGGCTCGTTTGTAGCCGGAGCTGTCTCATCGGCTTTCACGCTCGCCATGGTTGCTAAGTCCACCTTCATCCCATAGGTCTCACCATTTACTTCAGACCAACTATACAGAGTATCGTCACGCAAAATAATTGAAGAGACATCATTTTCACCCAAGCCAGGTATCACAAAATCACCGCGCATCATACCAGCTGAAGTAAAGTAGGTTCCCTCTACCGGAAGCGTCTCATTCTCCGGCAAATAGCTTATCTGACACTCAAGATTGACCGCTTTAGCCATTAATTCACTCAAACTACCCTGACCACTGATCGGCTCAGGGATTGGTGTGGCGGTGACAGATGTGTTCACTTGGGGTGACGAATCTTTATCTATGACCTCTGGTGTTGGTTTGAGTAGCAAATAACCCACCGCTCCCGCCAAAGCCATCGCTCCGACAAAGCTAAAAATCAGTAAATTTTTCATATTATATTTTAATTATTGCTAGCCAAAATACTCTATTCTAGACAACCCTGTCCCGTTAGTACCTCGTTGACTGTTGGGGTTGCTCCCGCCACTATTTCATCTACTCGAGCCTGGCCAAACAGTCTGACAAAGCAGGCCTCTTCGCTGGGAGAGAATTCAGATGGTATAGCGTCAGCATCTATACCGACCAATTCCAGCGCATTGGCTTGCCCAGGCGTCAGCTTATTACCTGACGAGGGGACTGATTCGGCACTAGTAGTCGACAGCTCGTCAGCGGTCTGATTAACCTCAACAATAGTAATATCTGGGGCCGGTCTACTCTCTACGTACTTTCTTATCCCAAACGGATCAGCGAACCAAAAGTAGGCCAGAGCTATGAGTATAAAAAAGAAGATTACCCCAAGGACCACAAAGAAGATGTTGAGAAATTTTTTCATAGATTAAGCAAATTACATTAACCGCGCTGCCAGAGGAGGCGCAGACCATTAGCAACTACTAGTAAAGTACCACCTTCATGCCCAATCACCCCAAGCGGCAAAGGTAGATAGAAGAAGACCGTGACGATAACCATCAAAACGAGAATACCAAGGGCAAAGACAAGGTTTTGTTTAATAATACGATTAGCTTGAAGTGACAGTCGACGAGCCCGCAAGAGAGCGTTTAGATCGTCTGAGAGCAAGGCAACATCAGCCGCCTCGAGCGCCACATCGCTTCCGGCCGTTCCCATCGCCACCCCTACATGAGAAGTAGCTAAAGCGGCTGCGTCGTTAACTCCGTCACCGACAAACGACACCTTACCTTCCTCTCGGAGCTTGTTTACCATCGCCACCTTATCTGTCGGCAATAAGTCACTATAAATATCCGCCTCCGCAATACCAATCTCTCTACCGACCGCATAAGCCACCGCTTTATGGTCGCCCGTGAGCATAACAATACGCTTGATACCTTGCTTTCTCAATTCAGCCACGGTCGCCTTAGCTGAGTCGCGGATAGTATCAGAAATACCTAACACTCCGAGCACCCGGTCTGTTCCAACTACAATCGCTGTCTTACCGGTCGCCTCGAGTTCATTTAGAGCCGCTTCAACCGCCGGCGGGACCGTCAGATTTAGCTCATTTAACATCTTGCGATTACCAGCAAAATATTTTATACCACCCTGAAAAGCAAAGAGTCCTTTACCTGGTATTGCTTCCGCTCTTTCCACCGCTTGCGGCAGAATCGATTGATCGGCGGCATAAGTCAGAATACTCTTGGCGATTGGGTGTTCGGAATTTGCCTCGAGTGTGGCTGCGATCTGTAGCAGCTCTCTTTCTTCAGTCTCAAAAGCCACCATCTTAGTCACCTGCATCTTCCCTTCGGTTAGAGTTCCAGTCTTATCAAAGGCTACAATATCTATACCGGCAAAAGTCTCGAGCGCCGCCCCGCCTTTAAAGAGCATGCCGCGTTTGGCTGAGGCCGCCAAAGCAGAGAGAATCGCTGCTGGGACACTGATCACAATCGCACACGGACTAGCCACCACAAGGAGCGTAGCGGCTCGATAAAAGGCTCCCCCTTCACCAGTTAAGGGAAAATCAAACAGAATAAAACCAACGAGAGCGACAAAACTACCGCCCAAAACCAAAATAGTATAGCGTTCGCCAAACCAATCACTAAAGCGTTCACTCGGTGAGCGCTTGGACTGCGCTTCGGTCACGAGCTTAATCATCTGCGCTAACGTGGAGTGACTGGCTTCTTTACTGACGACAATACGCAACACCCCATGCCCATTAACCGTACCGGCAAAGACACTATCGCCCTTTTC
>JBGSWM010000075.1:0-8320 GCA_041752435.1 Minisyncoccia bacterium
CTGGTTTGTCACGGATCCACTAGCTACTCCACTCTGGAGCGAAGCCGGTAGTGGATGATACTCCATATAGGAAACCACCCGATCACGTAAATCGTTTTTCTCGGTCACACTTAATTTGATGTGACTGGCTTTTTTTTGTAATTGTTCGCTGAAGCGTTTCATGATTTTATTTTTTGGTTGGGTTGTTTTGCCGTCTTGTCTCGGCGGCGTTTATGTTGGTGTCGATTATTTGTCGCAGTAGCTTTAGGGCGCGATGGATACGGACCGAGACAGTGTTTTCTGTTTCTTCAATCAAATCACTGATCTCTTTCGGACCCAAGCCGTCGACGAAGCGGAAGATGATTACCTCCCGGTACTCATCGGGTAGCTCCGTCACGAGATCAAGGGCCTGCTGCCCGTCGATGGTAGCCGCCAGCGCTTCGGTCGTACTCTCAGAGAGCTCGGGGAACGAACCCTCGTCAACGCCTTCCGTAGCCAGTAGCGAGTCTAGGGATAGTTCTTTTCGTTTTCGGTATTCATCAATAATGAGATTATTGAGAACTTTATATAAAAATGAACGATAGGAATCTATCTGATGGCCAGCCCGGACGTATGACCACACCTTAGTGAAGGTGTCATGGACGATATCGATTGAGCGTTCCTTATCACTAATACGAATACTAGCGTGCCTAAAGAGCGCGTCGCTATAATCCTCGAAAGCTTTCAAAAAACGATCTTCTTGGCTTTCCATACTGTCAGCTGTTTTTTGCCCCCGCATGTGAAAACCATTATATACGTAGACGTCCGCTAACACGAATTCTTACTGAATGTCCGCTCTGCTATAAATTATGTATTGAGTCAATCAATTCAGGCAATTCTGGTACTAAAAAGTGGTTTTTGTCCTTAAAAATCGTGATTTTGGCGGTCGGTAAGTGGTTTTTGTCCCAGTTTGTCTCCGCTGCCGGCACCACAAAGTCATCCTCAGAGTGCCAGATCATAATCTCGGGCACTTTTTCGGCCATAGTTGCCGCTGCTGCTAGGGCAAAAGTAAAATCCTGGCAATCCCCGTCTTTAGGATCACTTGTGAATTCCCCACTCGGGGCAGCGAGCAGGTATAGCGCCTTGATGTCTACAGACGGAGTATTTTCACTCAGATACTTGGCCAAAAACATCCCGCCAAGTGACCAGCCAATCAAAATAACCCCGTCTGAGACTAGTTCCAAGTGACGCTCCAGCCAAATCTCCCACTCCTCATAGCGCGCATTTTGGCTATTTGGCATCGACGGCAGGAAAACCTCATACTCATCACCCAAATCCTCAGCCAATGTTCTCTTCCAAAAACTTTTTGCCTCACTGCCGGGCAAATCTCGAAGCGGCACTGTCTTTAAATACTGCAAAAAGTCCGCGTGCTCCGAAAATGAGTCTCCGCCGTGAATAAGTATAATCTGCTGCTTTTGGCTCATATTTGAACATAATATCACAACCTCACCACCTCAACGTTTAAAAATATTCGCTTAATGGACAGTCGAGTTTGCAATTACAAACTTCTCGACCTCTTCACTGTTAGCAAAAAACGGACCACCCGTTCCAGTGTCTTTGTCTTCATTAGCTGGATCTTCTAAGTATCGTCTAATGATTCCTCCCTCTTCCAAAGTATTACTTTTGTTGCGAAAACTCTCTTCTAGTACTTGCCGCTCTTCGGCGGTCATCTGATTGGCAGGTATCTCTCTCTTCAATTTAACTCGCGCTTCAGGTGTAGCACATGAAATATCCTCATACAATATTCGAAATAAAGCAGCGTATTTACTGTTCCAACGCTGGAAAAGGGCGTCAATAATAGCCCCGTCACCTGGCCTCATTTGTTTCTTGATCTTCTCAGGCAGCATATTAAACATCACCAATACCTGCAGTCTAGTGTCAAAGTCAAAATCTTCTAGATTAAATTTTGCGGCCCGCAAGATATTATCTGGCCAAGTCCCACTTCGATGGTCATCGGATTCAAACATATGTCAATAATACACCTAAAACCACTGATTCTTTTTAAACAGCCAGAGGAGGAAGGTTAATAAACCAACGTTCAATATCACGATACCAAGGAAGGCGAATTGATTGTCCTGAAACGGCAACGGGACATTCATGCCATAGAGTGAAGTAATTACAATCGGAAAAGTCAAAATGATAGTGAGGCTGGTGAGGATACGCAGGGTGTTGTTTAGTCGACTCGTCATAATCGCTTCGCTCGCCCCGCGGATATTTTGGATTGACTTGAGGATAGAGCGAGCCGACTGCACCACCTGCCCATTGGCGATGACTAAGTCTTCCATTGTTTCCAAATCGTCATCATACAACTGCATGTAGTTTCCCGACGGCACTTGCTGCAGCCAGACATTAGTTGGAATAAGAGCATCGACGATACTATTTAGGGTATTTTCGTGTCCCACCAAGCGCTCAATCTCGCGCGGACCAATACTGCGCAACCTAGCTCTGTCTTTGTGCACCGCCTTACGCAGGCGGACCAACTCGCGATCAAAGGAAGTGGTAAAGACTTCCATGATTTGGATGAATAGTTTGGCTTTCTGGGTTGTGTAAACCGACTCGGTCCCGGTGATAAACCGCTCAAACTGAGGCACATTGGTGCTAGCAATCGTCACTACAAAACTTTCTCCGACAATAATCAGGACTGGGGCCGTGTCATTCTCTTGGTTGCGCAGCGGGTAGCGAGTGAAGAAGTAGGTGGCGCCATTTGAGCGTTCCATGCGGGGCACTTCGTAAAAGTCCTTGGCGTCTTCAATAATGTCTTCGTCCAAGGTAAATTCTTTGGCTATCTTACTCAGCTCATCGTCAGTCGGCGAGACTACATGCACCCACACCCCAGAGCGGGGCTCGGGGAGGGTTTTTAGTGCTTCATCTTTGATGGTGCGAAAGTAATAAGTAATCATCGCCCGTATTGTGCCTTAATAAGGCTAGTTTGGGAAATTATAAACAATAACAACCAAAGCCCGGCGCCTACGGCGCCGGGCTTTGGTTGACTTTTTACTCAAAATATTATATAAAGTGAGTCGTTCTTCAACCCAAGGAGCATAGCTGATGAGCAAAAAACTCAAAAGCTGCACCTTGTTGGTGCGGCAGAAGGAAGCGAGGATTTCAGTTCCTGTCCCGTCGGTGCAAGCTGCTCAGGTGGAACTGCTTCCGGAAATCAGTCCGGATCAAGACCTTCGCTTTAGGAGAATCGCCCAGGCGCTTGCCCGTCTCGGCCAAATGAGCGAGGATCTGAATCCGAAAAGTGGCCGGCACTGAGCGTGCAAGCCCCCCACCACCAACAGCACCGGTCTCCAAAGTTGGAGACCGGTGCTTTTCAATATTGAGATGAGTTAAATAGCGTTTAGTGTCTCACTTCTACAACATTACCTCCATCCACCTTTGCAGTAAGTGTTTCTACTCCCTTTGTAGCTTGTAGGCGTTTTTTAATCCACTGTCTTAACATTTCAGTGAATGGAATTGATTCGTTACCCTCTGCAAACTTCTTGAACAAATCTAGCTCTTCAGAAGATACTTTGATTCCAGTCATTTCCGAAACAAGCTTTGCGGCCGCTTCCTGATCTAATCCGTCAAGATAATCTACACCAGACCCAATTAAGTGGGCAATTCTATCTAAATATGCGCTTGCTACAGCATCTTCTTCTGAAATTTGTGGGTCATTCTGCAATTTAATCTCTGCGAGTCTTATGATTGTTGACTCATCATCCTCATTCAACTTAACTAACACATTAGCTTCTATCAGCCCGGTGGACTGCAAGACACCCGAAATATCCTCTGCCTTATAACTAAGTAATGTCTGAGGTTTTGGACCTTGTCCCGGCTTCATTTGTTCAAAAATTTCTTTATTTGCATTCATGTAAATATGATAACAAATTAGTTTACCGTTGACCAAGAAAAACCTCCAACGTTCTTTTGTACCCTGGAAACATGTTTAACCCTAAAGCCTCTTTAAGTGGCACAAAACGTACTTCAGCTATTTCCTCGGGACTAGGAGTAAAGACCACCTTTTCATCACAGAGCGTAGCCCGATAAGCAATCATTAGTGCCCGCTTCCCTTCACTGCCTTGGATGAATTGTTCCAAGTGGACTACTTCGTGAACAGCTATTTCCACCCCCAATTCCTCTCTAAGCTCGCGCGCCAGACCTTCTTTCGGCTCTTCATCCCTATCCAGTCGTCCACCCGGAAGTTCCCAGATTACTTCCCCTTTCTCCCGTGGGTCACGAATTAATAACACGCAGTCATTTTGAATAATTACGGCCTTTTGGGCCACCTTACCAACAAAGTGTTCCGCTCCGCTGTCTGTCATAAAAATGATTATACCAGACAGTGTAAACTCTCGCCTTTTTTGACAGGTGTGCTATCATCTTGGCTACCGAGCGGGGTGTAAGCAGGAGCTTTCACCCCTTTGTTCGGAAACTATAGGTAAACACGTTTACGCAGGTTTCCTCACTCGGGGTGTAGCTGAGTCGTAGTGTACTCGGTTTGGGGTTCATTCTAGTAGTTTCGTTTCACCTAAACTCTTAATTGAGTCGGGGTGTAGCATAGTGGTAGTGTACTCGGTTTGGGACCGAGTGGTCCGGGTTCGATTCCCGGCTCCCCGACTCAGTTCGGACAAAACGAAACTACTAGAATGAACCAACAATCTGAGAGATTGTTGCGGCTTTCGTAGAAAGGAGTGGTCCGGGTCTTGCGAAGCTGCGCGGACTCGCTTCTCACCCGCTCTCCCCGACCAATTTAAGAAAACCGGTCTTTCGACTGGTTGTCTTATGCCTTCTTAATTGGGGAAAAGGGGGCTATGTTCTGACGGATCACAAGGATAGTGTTCACTATCTGGCCTATCATAACTACCTGAGTCGGGATGATAAGGGACCCTTCGGTGCATTTTACCGTTACATTCAACCAACACCAGAGCGGATCCGTCGGACGAACCTCCTGCATAAGAAGCTGACTGCCACTTTTCGGGAGGAACTTCAGAGTTTTTGTAGCCTACTCGTATTCTCATAGATTTTTATTGAACTGTGCTGTCGATAAAGGTCTGAATCTGATCGGTAAAATCACCTGGTACTCCCACTTCAGTATTAATTTTGCTGTGATTATAGGCATAAGGTAGAACTTCTGCCCTCCCCCCTTCTTCATTTACCTTAGCCGCAAACTCATCTGACATACCACAAGCATCGTCAGGGCGAGTAGAAGAGCAAACTAGCAATAGTGGCTCAGCTGAAGCGGTATAACGGTGATACGGTGAGACTCGCACCCAAAATTCCTTGTCGGTACCAAAGGCATCATCATAAAGACCGAAGTGTCGTCTTTCCATAACCGCTGGGACGTTGTAGGCAGCACTATCTAGTGAAATAGTGGCGACCCAAGGTTTGACACCATTTTTTTCCCGCACAGCCTGATCAGCTGTGAGTAAGGATACCAAGTGAGCCCCGGCTGAATGCCCCATAATAATGATGTTTTCGGGATCGATATTGTGTTTTTTACTATTATTTTGTAGATAGGCCAGCGCCTTAGCCACTGAATTGACCTGTAGTTCCGGATTTATCGGATCCATCGGATAATTAATCGAAACTAACACGTAATCACGAGCGACAAAGTAATCAAGCTTATTTTGTAGTGCACTGCCAATGACTTTATCTCCCCTCTTCCAGCCACCACCATGAACCATCACAATCACCGGGTGTGTCTCTTGAGCTAGGGTAGATGTGGCTGGTGAGTATACATCTAGTTTCTCGAGTGGATCAGGACCATAAGCGACATCTTTCTCAACCACAACCTTATCTGACGCAATATTTAAGTCAGCTAAATGAAATAAAAGACCCATCATACTTCGCTCTTCCTCACTCCGATTGGCAATCCTTTCTTTTATTAAATCTCTAATGGGCTGAGAACCGGTCTGTGAATTTTGATTTTGAGTCCAAAAACCCAAAAAGAGTAATGAGCCAATGGCGGCTGCTCCGAGACCTAAGCGTATTATCATAATATTGTAAATTTAATAGATATATTATAGCACTACTAGTAATACTGTAATCAATCAACCCGCATTTAAACTAAACGGACGAAGTTAGAACTAAACGTTTCACGTGGCACAGTCTGATAGTGTTACACGTAGAACGGAGCAATTCTCAGATTATTATGTTATCTATCAATTTAATTTTGCCATACTTTTCACGTGGCACCACCCTAACCGCTATAATGTCTATTTGCCAATCGCCCAAATAGCGCTTTTCCGCTAGCCAGGTCTCGATAGCTCGGCTTAAGCGCTTAATTTTTTGCGGATGAACATTTTCCTCTGGTCGCCAGGTTCGACGTGTAACAGCTTGCTCCAAATACTGCTTTGTTTCATATGAAACAGTTTTTACCTCAACAAAATGGACCTTTCCCGACGTTTCACGTGCCACAATATCAATTTCACCCCACTTCTTTAGGTAATTCCGGGCTAATATAACAAAACCTCTCTTTATAAGATACTTGGAAGCCAGATCTTCTCCCAGCTGACCAATTTCCTTATTATGCTTTCTTGAAACAGGCTTTTGTTCCATGTGTAACATTATAACACTCGAAAATACGCAGTTTTGAAGTAATAGTCCATGTTACACGTAGAACACTCAATAATACGTTTCACGTGGCACACTATTTCTAAAAGCCAACGTTTTCAACCTATATTATTTAGAGTTCATGTCCTTTATCCACTTATGCACCGACTTATCCCCTCAAGGACACATGCTAAGTGCTTATGTCCTTTATCTGTTAACAACTCAACCCGGTACCGGCACAGGACTAGTGGAGGGTCTAGAGGTTCCATGGGAAACGGAGGAGTCTGGCTGTGGTATAGATGCGGCCAGGGGTAATCGCCGGCGTACCGCCGCAGTACACCTTTTGGCTAGATTATTTCGCTGAAGCTCATAATCTAGCACAAAAGCTCTTTCGATTACCCAGGCAAAATTATTGAAGACCAGGGGTAATCGAAACCTGACGGTCTCAAATTCGCTTCGCTCATAAGAGCCGCGGGTCACGCCTCGCTTGCCTCCGGCATCGCTCCGGCGGTTTCGATTACCCCGCAAAGCATGCAGATGCTTTGCTCCTGGCCACACAAAAGCCCCTTTCGGGGGCTTTTGTGTGCGGCCAGGGGTAATCGCCGTCTTAACAGACGCTGTATACCTTTTGGATATTTTGTTCGTAAACTCCAAAATATCTCAAAAGCTTTTTCGATTACCCAGCAAAATTGAAAAAGACCAGGGAAAAACCCTGATCTTTCTCAATTTGTGCGGCCAGGGGTAATCGAAACCCCGACTGTTGCTTGGCAAGCAACCGTTATACCACTTAACCATGGCCGCATATATGCTTATAAATCCTTTGAGGCTATCTCAATCCATTTGAGAAGCTTCTTCTTCATTGCCGTGCCACCGATTATAGTATTCCCAACACCAAAATGCAACGTTCGTTTCTTACTTCTACCTTCGATCACCTGGTTCTTATGAAAATGACCAACTGACAGACCTAGCTTTCTTGACCAGGCTTTAATACATTTTATCTCGTCTAAGTCGGGGTATAAGAGTAACCAAAACCGGATTTTCTCATGTGGTACACCAAGATACTCAGTGGAAAACTTAATAAAAATCCGATGAACATCCATGCGCGAATTAGCTATCCTAATTACATGATTATCAGTATTATCACCCTCACCAACATAGAGCATTAAGCCAGCGATAAAGAGGGGATTGTGCTTGTAGTGCTTATATTCAAGCACGGCTAGTCGTTCTGCCTCAGCATACATTTTCTTGTATTGATTGCCCCTAGCCTTATTTAACAATGATATACGCTTACTATTATCACGCGCGGCGCGCTTTTGATTCTCTTCTTTAACCTTCACTGACCATGGCTTATCGGCCAGCCAAGCAGACACTGTACTGACTGATACGCCCGTATACTTTGCTATCTCAGTGTAGGTAAGGCCCCGCCTTCGTAATTCCTCAGTTTTTTGCTTGGCATCTATTTTTGTCATAGTAGTATAACTATAATATATACTACTCCATCTTTTCGATTTTGAGATATGAACATTGTGCCGTTTAATTATTGATGTTAAAACGGTATTTGTTACACTCTAAGAATGCTCCTGTACCCCAGAGACCATTTTTCTTACCAATACCTAGCAGGGCCTGTCTTGACGCAGGCCGAGTTAGACCAACCTTTTGCTGAAGGGAACTGTCGCTTCGCTTTGCAACTCTATTTCTATCGTATCCACCAGCGGTTTTTTGAAAGGGATGACATCTATTTGCCGGGCGGGTATAAAGTCTGGGG
>JBGSWM010000076.1:0-10206 GCA_041752435.1 Minisyncoccia bacterium
ACCCGTCAGCGTTTGAGCCTGTTAGACCGTCTACTGTCTCTGATTGAGCATCCCAAAATGAGCGATCGCCTTATTCTCCGCGTCCTCTTTTTTACTGCTCTTATCTCAGGACTTTGGTACTTAATTTCACTCAACAACCACTTTCTAGTTGCTTCACCCACCCGTGGTGGTGAGTTAATCGAAGGTATTGTCGGTATACCCCGTTTTGTTAATCCTGCCCTAGCCTTGACTCGAGCCGACCAAGATACTGCTACTCTCATTTATAGTGGACTACTCAAAATAGATACTGCCGGTAACCTTGTCCCCGACATTGCCGAGTCAGTCACGGTCTCAGATGAAGGTTCTATCTACAATGTAAAAGTTAAGCGCGACCGATCATTCCATGACGGTACACCACTGACTGCTCGTGATGTCATTTTTACCATTGAATTAATGCAAGACCCTGATCTCAAGAGTCCACTTAGAGGTAACTGGGCCGACGTTCAAATTGAACCAATTGATGAATACGAGTTTAATATCATTCTGGCCGAAGCCTATTCACCGTTTATCGAAAACTTCACCTTTGGTATTATGCCTAGCCACATTTGGGATAACTTACCCATTGAACAATTGCCTTTTAGCCAGTACAACACCGAACCCATTGGCTCCGGACCATTTATGATTGACGAGGTTCTGCGTGACACTTCAGGCCTAATCAGTGGCTATGTCCTGACACCAGCCTCCGATACAGCTGCTCAGAGCAATCTTTCGACTATTAAATTGAAGTACTATCAAAACGAGAGCTTAATTGCCGCAGCTCTGGCGAAGAAAGAAATTACCGCCACGGTTTTCCTACCCACCGCTGAGACCAAGACTCTGGACCAGAATAGTTTTCAAGTTACCAGCGAAGCTTTACCGAGAATTTTTGGCCTTTTCTTTAACCAGAACCGCTCGGTCGCCCTTCGTGACAAAGCTGCTCGCCAAGCCTTAAGTACCAGCATCGATCGGCAAGCGATTATTAATCAAGTTCTTGGTGGCTATGGTGTCCCCATCGAAAGCCCTATCGTCAAAGCGGTAGCTGGGGTAGAATTATCAGACAAGGATGAAGTAGAAATAAGTACTAGTACCCTTGATGCAACTTCTATTCTAGAAGCTGGCGGTTGGAAGAAAAACGAAGGTGGTGGTTGGGAAAAAAGAGTCGGTCAAGAAACCCAAACTTTAGCTGTCACCATAAGAACTGGTAATTCAACTCTTTTTGACCAAACAGCCAATCTAATTGCTGAAAACTGGCGCGCTTTGGGGGTTGAGGTCCAAGTCGAACAATACGAACAAAGTGGATTAGTGCAGTCAGTCATTCGGGCCCGTGATTTCCAGGCTTTATTATTTGGCATTGACCTTAACCGACAACAAGATCTATATCCGTTTTGGCATTCTTCACAGAAGGATGATCCCGGTTTAAACATTGCCCAGTACACCAACGTAACAGTTAATAGCTTACTGGAAACTGCTAGAGCCACCAGCGACGAAGAAGAGCGGAGTAAGATTCAGGCCGAGATTAGCAACATTATCAGCGATGAATTACCCGCTATCTTCCTCTTCGCACCGAGCGTGGTCTATGTCACCGATAAGAATCTTTCCCCCGCGACCATGACCCGCTTAGCCAAACCGTCAGATCGCTTTATGAATATTGAAGAGTGGCACGCTAAGACAGATACCGTTTGGCCCATATTTCAAAACCAAAATTAATTAAACAGAATTATAATTATGTACAACAATCAAAATCCTCGACCAGCCACTACCAACTCTGCCGCACCGCGGGGAGAAAGACCAGCTGCTCGAAATCAAAATCACCGACCAAATAACCACCGTACTGGAGCCGGTCACCCAGCACCTTCTGGTCCGCGCAGCAAAAGCGCCGGTAACGGGCGGAGTCGACGTAACCACCCACAAAAGCGGCGTTCAAACACCGCTCCCGCTTTAACCCACCGCATGACTATCACCACCGACAAGCATCCGATATTACCAGAAGTTACCGATGAGAATACAGTGCGAGTCATTCCCGTCTCTGGAGTAGAAGAAATCGGTCGCAACATGATCATTGTCGAGACTAAAGATGACATCATTGTGATCGATGCTGGTTTCCAGTTTGTCACAGAAGAAAGTAATGCTCCTGGTATCAATTACATTCTCCCTAATACCCAGTATCTCGAAGAACGTAAGCATAAGATCCGAGCCCTCGTGGTGACCCACGGTCACCTTGACCACATTGGCGGCATTCCTTTCTTAATCGAACGAATCGGCAATCCACCAATTTATACTCAATATCTGACCTCTTTGATGATCCTTAAGAGACAAGAGGAGTTTCCACATATTGAAAAAGTTAACATGAACGTCATCAGCGAAGGTGAATCCTTCACAGTTGGCTCAACCAAAATCAAAACTTTTCGGGTTACTCACTCCATCCCTGATGCCATGGGTGTCTGTATTGAAACGAAGTTTGGTGATGTCGTTATCACTGGTGACATCAAGCTAGTTCATGAAGATGGTAAGGTCGTTGTCGAAGAAAGAAGCTCTTGGGAAAAAGTTGGTCTAAATAATAACCTAGTCTTGCTTTGTGACTCCACCAACGCCGACCGGGAAGGCTTTTCCGCCTCAGAAGAAAAAGTTTACGAAACGCTAGATAATATTATTAAGTCTGCCACCGGCCGTCTGGTGATTGGTACTTTTGCTTCCCAATTCGACCGCCTCATTAACATTATTAAGACCTGTGAAGCACTGGACAAAAAAGTAGTACTGGAAGGACGAAGTATCAAAACCAACATCGATATCGCCATCACGGCCAAGTTACTTGAAGTCAGACCTCATACCTTCATTGGTACTGGTGATATGGCCGAGTATCCAAACGACAAGATTGTCATCCTCTCCACCGGAGCACAAGGTGAAGAATTTGCCGCTCTGATGCGTATGGCTACCGACAAACATAAGTTTGTGACTCTAAACGAACGCGACACTATCGTTTTGTCCTCCTCTATCATCCCTGGTAACGAGATTGCTCTCCAAAAGCTAAAAGATAACCTTTACCGCAAGAATGTTCGTGTCGTCAACTACAAAGGCTCTCATGTTCACTCTTCTGGTCACGGTAACGCAGGCGAGCTGGTTTGGGTTCACAAGACTATCAAGCCAAAGTTTCTCGTCCCGGTTCATGGATACCACTACCACCTCAAGAGCCACATGTATGCCGCGATAGAAAACGGTTTCCCTAAAGAAAATGTGACCGTACCAGACAACGGTACCATCATTGATATTGTAAATGGGACTCAGCTAATCCGTCACACAGTTAAGATTCCGACCGAGCTCGTAATGGTGGACGGCTTCACCGTTGGCACCAAGCAAGAGGTAGTTTTGCGCGATCGTCTGAGCCTGGCCCAAGATGGTATGTTCGTCATTATTGCCACGGTTAACAGCAAAACCGGTAAACTAAGAAAATCTCCGGACATCATCTCACGCGGCTTCGTCTACTTACGTGAAAATCAGCAGCTGTTATCTGAAGCCAGAGTACTCATCAAACGAACCGTTGAGAAACACACTGAGGGCATGAACCCGCTAGATCTAGATTATGTAAAAGATCAGCTGACCGATACTGTTAGTGGCTTCCTAATGCAAAAAACCCAAAAGTCTCCGATGGTGATCCCGGTCTTGATTGGTCTATAGAAACCATCGCCAGTAGAGTCACTAAGTTACCCCCTACGACTCAATAAAAATGTTAAAAATCCATAGTACACTAAGCGTACTATGGATTTTTATCGTCACCTCTTTACCAAGAGTCCTGAAGCGTCTCCTGTTACTTTTACTTTAGTCTACCTGGCCTCAATTATCTTTACCTTTCAGATGTTAGTGACAGCTTACAGCAGCTCTACCTACATGGAGCGTTTTGTCGATAAGGAACTTGTCGGCGTACTCTACTCTATCGGGGCCGCTATCGCCATCATTCTTTCGTTAACCTTACCTCGCCTGCTGCGACGAATCGGCAATGTCGCCTCTTCCCTACTCCTAGTCAGTTGTATCAGTCTCTCCTTAGTAATTCTTGGCCTAGCACCGAGTGTGTGGCAAACTGTTCTCGCCTTTATTATTTACCTGGCCTTAATTCCACAAGTCTATCTCAACATCGACATCTTCCTAGAAACCTTAATCGGTAAAAATGAGGGCTCGACCGGCAGTGCCCGCGGCCTCATCCTTACCCTCATGAGTCTGGCTGCCTTCGCCTCACCTCTAGCTATGGGTCATATTATTGGTGTGGAGAATCGACTTGAAAATGTCTACTTTGTTGGCGCCGCGGTAGGTTTATTATTTATTGCTCTTATTATTTCTCGTTTTCGACAGTTTCTTGACCCAATCTATGAAACAGTCCGGGTTAGAGATATGCTCCGTGACGCCGCCAGAGACTCAGATATTCGCACCGTGATGGCCGCCCAGTTTTTACTCCAATTCTTCTACACTTGGGCCATTGTTTATATTCCCCTCTATCTAGCTACCACCGTTGGTTTGGATTGGACGGTTATTAGCCAAATTCTGGCTGTCGGACTATTTGCCTTCGTTATCTTTGAATACCCAATCGGCTGGTTGGCCGATAAAAAGATTGGTGAGAAGGAGATGATGGCGCTTGGTTTTGTCGTTCTCGCTATTTGCTCAGCTGCCATCTCCTTTATGGCCGGTTTTGGAGTCGGAGGTTGGATGGCTTTAATGTTTGTTAGTCGTATCGGTGCTAGCTTAGTTGAAGTGACAACCGAAAGCTACTTCTTTAAGAAAGTTAACGGCGAAGAACCAAACTTAATTGGTCTTTTTCGTCTAATGCGCCCCTTAGCCAACTTACTAGGTGCGCTGGTTGGCAGCCTGGCCATATACTACCTGGCTCCAAACCTTATCTTTATCGTATTAGCTGCCATAATGACAACGGGGGTGTTTATTACCTCCTTCCTGACTGATAGCAAATAAGCAAGTTTGACTACAAGTGATAGATGACGTTTTTGCGCTCCACAACAATTTCCCACTTCATCCGTTTAGCATGATTGTAGAGCTGTAAATTTGGATTGAAACAGATAGGATTTTGCACTGACTCCAGAAGCGAAATATCACCCTCGGTATCTCCGACCGCCACCGAATCTTCCGTTGTTAGGTTTGGATTATGATCAAACACTCGTTTGACAATAGTAGCTTTATTTTTTATTAAATGTTCATCAGTCACCACCCCGGTAAAGCGATCCTGGGGACCAAGCTCATAGACTCGGCCATAGACCTTATCGAAACCATACTGGGTACAGAAATCATCTAGGATGGTCTTGGGTGACTGGGAAATAGCCACAATGTAGTAGCCTTCGTTTTTTAGCTTCTTTATCAAGTCCCGTGTATAGCGATAGACCCGCCGTCTCTTAACTGCCACCATTTGCCGACCCAGGTCAGCCAGATCACCATAATAAACCCCCTGGATATTAGCCCGATAAACAGCAATTACAGCCTCAATATATTCTTCATAACTTCCTTCCCGGTTAAGCCAATTTTCATACTCCGTTACATAACTATCTTTGACATCAGGCGGGAAAATTCCTGCCGAAATCAAGGACTCTACTAGCTCAATCAGTAGGCTAGAACGAAAGACGGTACCGTCAATATCAAAGAAAGCAACTTTTTGCATAACTTAGTGTACCAATAAAGAGTCCATAAACCTACCTATTGCCTCACAATAAAAACTGGTTGCAACTCTTGCAGATCCTTAACCGTTAAATTTTCCAGCTGGTATTCACCTTCCCGGTATCGACCAACCGAAGAAACCTTAACCACACCATCAACCGTCACCGCTTCAACGTAGGCCAGGAATGGCGACAGGTCATTTGCAAATACTTCCATAACAGAACCGGTTCTGGCCTCAAGCACTACACTAACTCCCACCACTCCCCGCAAGAGCTTATGCCATGAACCAGGTGTCCTTGGTCTTTCCTCTCGCCAAGGCAGGCTTAGATTGTGCTTGAGTAACGAGTAGCTTACCCACTCAGTATCGCGTAGCGGCAGGAATAAACTTGTCGTAAAGAATTCATCCCTCAGTAGAGCGCGAATTCTTATAGTCTCGGCATCACCCGCTAAGTAAACAGTCCTCGGAACGAGACTCGGCCAAATTTTTTGCTTGTCAGTCTCCACTTCCTCCTTGAGGACAAAACCACTAAGTCGCTCCTGCTTCATAAAAGCAAAACGTCCAGAGAATTGCTCTAAAGAGACCTTTTCACCCAATTTTAATTTACCTAAAACGGAATCCTCAACCCAGAGCGGTCGAGAAAATACAGCGGCCTCAGACACCGAAATCCAACCAAAATTTGCGTTAAGAGCCGGGCTGTCTAGCTGAACCACTGACTCACTGTTGATCTTCGTTCTTTCAATTTCTGCGTTTCTTACCTCACTCATCCCAACAGCTAACAGCAAGGGTTCAGCTTGATTTTTGGTGGGTTTTAACCAAGCCAGTAAGCTTATCTTAGCAAACGAAATTAAGTCTTTAGCTACAGCCAAGAGGACTTTCATAGGTTTATGATAGACGCACCAGCCGGAGCAAACGATCCGTCACCACCCCTAAAGTAAGGAGATAAAAGAAAGCAAAAGCGACCGGACCAAAGAGTGGTATAAAAGTTAAGGCATGCAAGATGAGGACGCCGACGACAATAGTCACTACACTTAGTTCACGTGATTTTATAATATAAGACATCACATTGGCGCCAATCACAATCCCGGTCAGAGCAAACGCTAGAGCTAGGATCATAATATAGGCGGCCAGAAGAATTAACCCAATGATTGCACCTAAAGTACTAGCAATCAGGATTATGACTGCAATCGGCAGCAGGAAGAAAAAACCAAAACCAATAGCTACTGCCCTTACCCAATTAGTCTTGCTTTGATCTACCATACTCACGGTAAGCTTACGTAGGAGTAAGTAAACTAACAAGGCAGCAAAGAGGCTGACTAAGAAGGCAATCGCTTCAACCTTAAGTGACGTCTGAGATTCAAGTTCTAGCTTTGTTTGTAAGACATTTCCTTCAACAGTGGCATTTTGGGCGCGCACCATTTCAGCCGTCGACTTATAACTGACATCTTCTTTGACCATGGCCCGCTCACCTAAAGTGAGTAGCCCAGTGGTAATATTTATCCCTTTTCCGACCTCGGCATCAACCCTTACCGACTCACTTGCGCCGAGGATATTTCCACCCACCGGTCCAGCAATATCGGCTTTACCACCATAGAACAAAACATCACCATCAATTTTGGCCGTTGATAAAATTTTTAATTCCTGAGCGACTACGGCCAAGTTACCTTGGACAGCACCAGCTATCACCACTTTGCCAGCCATCACTCTAACGTCGTCGACGACATTTCCCTGAATATCCACCGAGCCACCAATCACCAACACATCTGCCCCGACCTCACCATTAATCTTGATTTCGCCAGCAAACAAAATAGTGTCATCCGTCACTTGACCAGAAACAGTAATCGCTTCACCCAAAGCATAAAAATCACCCTCAACTGACTGGTCTGTAGTGAGGGATATATCTTCACCGGAACGAACAACGGTAGCTCCATGAACCGCTTGTGGCACCAAAAAAAGTATGACAGCTAAGGTAAAGAATCCTTTAATTAGAATATTTATCACAAAATTGTTCATTAGCAATTAATTTAAGCCATCAATGACGGGTCTAAAAACCAATCTAGATACTTGTATTATAACATATTTTGTGACAAAAGTCGGCTTTGAGATTAAAAAACCTCAAGCTGAAGGAACCAATAGACGCTAATGACAAGCAGTAGTGACAGTACAAATATACTACCAACCATGACTAAAAATCTTTTCATAGAGCAACATACACAATCGGTTTTTGCAAAATCATAATCATGACAGTAGCTACCATAAATAAAAACAGAGCGGCCAAAAAAACATAAAGCCTGGCTCGCGAAATCTCCATTTCTCCGGTATGCCAATTGCGCGTATACAAGAAGGAGAAAATAAAACGTAAGAATGACATAACTAACCTAATTTACTATAAAGACGACCCGTAATAGCTAAAATGACTAAACCAAAGACAAATATAATCCACGGTCGATCAACCAAAAAGTCTACCTGCAGCAGAATTTGCTCGAGGCCGAGAAAAGTTGCGACCACGCCGAAGGTAACTAGGAAAGAAAATAAGACCGGGTAACGTGTAAATGCGGTTTGGCGAACAGGCTGAATTAACTGATCCATATCTCCACCAACCCTTTTAATAAGCCGATCTAATTCAGCTAATGCTAACAAGGGATCATTTTTTTTATCTTCTCTTGTCTGCGTATCAGGTGACATTTTTCTTATATGGCCTCTTTAAGGTAAATCTCTATTTAGTCTAACAAGTTCCCCTTAGGCCAATAAATTATAGCACTTTATTGCTCAAGTGACTGATTAGGTTGGGTACTGAATACACTAATAATCAATCATTCTGAATCAATCTATTTTATGCTCGCGGGAAAAAGCGTCTTCCCTTTCTCCCAAAATTCCGGCTCCCCCTTCTGCTCTAACCAGTACCACCACTCCGCTCCCCATAAATACTGGCGACTAAATCTAGTTTGCTCAGCGTAAGCTAATATATCAGAAAATTTTTCTAAATCCATTCTCGTAAATTGAACTTTAATAGGCACATCAGTGATTGGTTCAACTAACCAGGGCTCGGCCGATAGCTCAATTAAAAAAGTTTCCTTTTGGCCATAGCGGATAGCCATCAGACTTTCTTTAAGACGATAAGCCCAGGGCGGAAGGAAGGTTCTGAACTGACCCAGTTCAGGATTCCAAAAATGCACATAAACACTGGTGCCAAATATGTCTCCCCGCTGGTAGGCGCCAGACCAAGTACCGAGATTACCGCTATCAGTCACGATTATTGGCCGACTGGAGTCGAGGTCTCGGACCAGAGATATTTCTCGATCTAAAAATGCAGTGTCCAACTCGCCACAGTGCTCATAAGCAAAGGCGCTCAGAAATGGTTCATTTTCTATTTGCCAGTACTTTACCGCTGAACTATTCTTATATCGATTTACCACTTCTGTCATATATGACAACTGGGCTTCATTGCGCAAATCTTGAGACAGATTGGCCGCCCAGGTTGGTATATGACACTCTGGCCAGCGCGGCAGACGACGCCCGACCGCTAGAATAACCTCGGCTCCTACCGCCTCGGCTTGTCTGATTTGGTAGTCAAGCTCAGTAAAATTATACTGATCGGAAGCTGGTTCAATCATTGGCCAATGAGCGGCCAGGCGAAGGTGTCTCACTCCCAATTCATGCAAAATAGCATCATATGTCTCCTGCCAGTTAAGACCTAATTCCCGAGCATAGAGAGTATTAAACGACATTCCATAAGTAATACTGGCGGGGACAGGTTGCCGGGTCAGCGCAAAAATTATCGCCGTTAAGATAACTAGGAAACCGATAAATGCAAAAAGAATTTTCTTCCACATAAACTAGAGAAAAAGAATAAAATAACCAACCGTAATTATAGAAACATACAAAATTTGCCTAACCACTTCTTCCTGCCTGGTCTCAGCTACTGCCACAGTATTTGGTAAAACTTTGGCAAATAAAACCGTCACCAACAAAATAAAGACAAACTTCAAGCCATCAAGTGCCTGAACCACCGTTACATCACCGAGATCTGTCGCCTTAAGGAGAAGAAAGGCTGAGACACCAGACAGGACCTTCGCCACTAAAACCAAAGCTCCAGCTCTAGCCTTATTTTCAGTCTGTTTAGTCTGCTCGGTAATTTTGTGCAAGTAGGTCGGCACCATTAGTAGAGATAAAGCAAAGAAGACTAAACTAATCCGGGACCAGAAGAACCCGTCAGCAAAGCCCGTTTCCAAAAACAAACCTTTCATGGTGATATAGTGTAAGCCGAAGAAAAATCCACTATGGACCATCGTTAAAATTGTATATCGATCTGGAATCGTCTGAGCAACTAGTAAAGTACCGAGGATTAAAACAATCACACCCCAAAAGAAATTCTGAGATAAAAAAATCTCCAAAAATAAATAGCTGAGCAGTAAAGTTGATAAAGCCGAAACTGCTCCGACTACCGGCATGACATTCACCGCTTCGGTCTTCCGGAGAGCGTCATAAAGCGATACCAGAGCCATAAAGAAGGTGTAGGCAGCCAAAATTGACATACCGATTAC
>JBGSWM010000077.1:0-7025 GCA_041752435.1 Minisyncoccia bacterium
CGGGAGAGGTTTTAAAGCCACCCCCCTTCTACTTACTATGATACCATACTTAAGTCTAAAAGTCAAGCTAAAGGGGGTCATTTTGGCCTTATTTTACAAGGCTTTTCCCATGTTGAGGGAGGCTAAGCCTCCCTCAACTCCTTCAAAGTATTCTGCCTAGGGTAACCCTAGGCAAAACAAAGGGTACCCCTAGGCAGAAAAATAAACTTGAAGAAGGTCGGACCTTTTTCAAGTCCTGACGACAAAGGTTCGACCTCCGTCGTGTTTAGAAAGAAGACTTCGTCATTTCCCGCAAAGGGTACCCTTAGGTAGAATTAACCCTAGGCGGGATATTAGACTGCGGAGGCTAAGACTCCGCAGCAGCAAAGCCTCCGCAACAAAATGATTTGCTACCAAGAACGTTGTCTGGTACGATTTTTAATCTATGAGTCATCAAGTTTTACAAAAAGATCTGCGCCCGCGCCAAGAGAAAAAGCAGGCGGTTATGAGTGATAATCGTCCGCGGACGACTCTATCTTTCTATCGTTATGTTGAGCTGGCTGACCCCGAGGCATTTCGCCTCAGACTACTCAAGACCTGGACAGAGCTTGGCTGCTTGGGACGGATCTATGTTGCCAGAGAAGGTATCAATGCGCAGATGAATGTGCCTTCAGAGAACTGGGAGGCTTTTGATACCTGGATACAAAGCCAACCCGAACTTGCTGGCGTACCGTACAAACTGGCAGTGGAGGAGGGTCAAGTGCCGTCTTTTTATAAACTAACTATCAAAGTTAGACCGAAAGTGGTGGCTGACGGTCTTGATGATAGCTCATTTGATCCTAGCAACACCGGTGAGTATCTGACGGCCAAGGAGATGAACGAGTATATCGATGATCCAGAGGCGGTGGTGATTGATATGCGCAATGCCTACGAGAGTGAGATCGGCCACTTTGAGCGGGCGATTAAGCCGGATGTCGATACTTTTCGCGAGGAGCTGAAGCTGGTACCCGAGCTACTTAAGGTCCATAAGAATAAGAAAATCGCCCTGTACTGCACCGGGGGAATTCGTTGCGAGAAGGCTAGTGCTTGGCTCAAGCATCAAGGCTATGAGAACGTAAAGCATCTCAAAGGGGGAGTGATTGACTATAAGCATCAGGTAGAGAAGGAAGGACTACCAAATCGCTTTAAGGGGAAGAACTTTGTGTTTGACGAGCGTCTGGGGGAGCGGGTGGGTGATGAGGTGATTTCACATTGTCACCTGTGTCGGACTAATAAGAGTGATGTCCATCACCATTGTCAGAATCAGGTCTGCCACGTGCTGTTTTTGGGCTGTGATTCTTGTATCGAGAAGAGAGGTGGGCACTGCTCACTGAAGTGTCAGATTTTTGATAAGACCTTGTCCAAGTCGGCCAAGAAAATTTACGCCCGCTACTACAATCGGTACTTTAGACCCAGTCAGTTCAAAAAGACGAAGTTGCGTCCGACTGCCTAATAAAAAGAAACCCCAGCCAATCTTTAGCTGAGGGTTTGATTGATCTTCTTTGCCCAGTTCCCGCCACTGATGAGTCTTAGGAAGTGGTTTCTTCTTCTCCGGCTTGAGCTGGCAATCTGGAAAAAGATCACCTTGGTGATTTCCAGAGTAGGGCCCACAATATCATGGCGGGACTGCTCTTGATAACCAACCAGGCCAGCTTCTCTTGCCCAAGACTTCAACAACCCTTGGCTGGGTAGATAAAACACTCGACGGCTACTGACGGTCAGCTGGTAGTTCACGAATCCGTCCCCGGTCAGGTTTTGGTATTCTAAGGTAAACCTTACCGGACCATCTATTGCTAGTGGCTTATGGGCCATTACGACCTCCCTTTTGTGGCTGTATAGAAATTTAATACCTATCTTTGAGTGTAGTCAAGAGTGTGTGCGGGTGAGAAAATACTGGGAGCATTTTCGTAAGATTCATTGAGAATTTTTGAGTTAGCAAAAACATAAAATGAACAGACAGATCTGTAGGGAGAGGAATCTTTCTCGTTACACGAGCGGTTAGGGTCTTACTAGGGTTCACACAGGGAGAGGACTTGGTCAGGAGTCGTTAATTTTATAGTCGCAAGCTCCTTGAAATTATACGCTCACGACCCTGCCTCATTTGTTCGCAAGCTCACATCATTCCGGCTTTCAAGTCCTCACGAAATAGTGCATTGGCACTATTTCTTCCCGCGCACAAATACAAAAAGCCCCAAAGGGCTCTTGTATTTGTGCGCGGGAGAGGACTTGAACATTACATGTTCGGTACACCTTTTGGACATAATTTCCTTTCAGTCAATTCTGTCGCAAAAGGTCTTCAAGTCCTCTGGCACAATAAAAGCCAGCTAAACGCTGACTTTCATTTGTGCGCGGGAGAGGACTTGAACCTCCACAGGTTACCCTATTAGTTCCTAAGACTAACGCGTCTACCAATTTCGCCACCCGCGCAGGTGTGGGGAAGAGTATAGCATAAAATCAGAAGTTGGCGAGAGATAAGGGTATTTAACGCAGGGCAGTTGTGGTCACGAATCACTAAATCATTACTCCTTAAGGGATCTCTCACTCTACGAGCGCAGTACACCTGGGGCTAGTTTCTCTCGCTGGTCAAATCCAGCTCATCAGGTTTTCTCGCCGCGCAACGCTTTTCTATAATTATTTTGTGGTCACGAATCACTAAATAGATTTCTTCGCTTTCAGCTCGAAATCTACTAAGTGTTCTCGACCCCACCTCGCTCGCCTCCGGCATCGCTGCGGTCGGCACATGCGCACGCATCTGCCGCAGGGCAGATGCTAAAGAAAAACACCCAATTCATGTCGATTGGGTGTTTTTCTTTACGTATGTGCCCCCTCAAGGGCTCGAACCTTGGACCGTCTCCTTAAGAGGGAGCTGCTCTACCAACTGAGCTAAGAGGGCATGATGAAAATGTGGCTAGAGTCTACAAGAAAGTTTAGATGTTGGCAAGGGAGTAATGAAAACGAAAGGCGGCTGTCTCTACAGAGTGAGACAGCCGCGTGTTGTTGTGGTGGAGGTGGTTTACCCTCTATCCTCATCAGTCGGATGATGAAGTAGACTGAGGCCATGGACTGTTGTTCCGATCAACCCGGGAGCTTCTTAGTGCTTCCCATCCTTTTACCGTTGGTACCCCAATGTTCACACTTGCAGCTAGCTGCTGCTGGTCGTATGCGTTCCACCTGCCACCCTCAGAGTTTAGCAAAGCTAATGTTTTTTTGCAAGTGAGTGTGTTTCTATCATTATTCTTATCTAAGTTGGTTAAAGTCCCAGGCAAACAATAATATCCCCTAGCTACCAGCTAAGGGATATTATTATTGTGCCGAGAATGGGACTCGGTCAGGAGTCGTTAATTTTATAGTCGCAAGCTCCTTGAAATTATACGCTCACGACCCTGCCTCATTTGTTCGCAAGCTCATATCATTCCGGCTTTCAAGTCCCGGGGCAAATAACAAAAAAGCACCAGCAAAGCTGATGATTCTTGTATGTGCCGAGAATGGGACTTGAACCCATACAGGCTTTCGCCTACAACATTTTAAGTGTTGCGCGTCTACCGATTTCGCCACCCCGGCATGGTCTTGTGAACGGTAGGGAGCTTGGAGTCAGTAACGTCTCGTGGGAGTTGTCCCGCTTTTTCTAATTCGCTGACGCTCATAAGAACGCTGGACGCAACTCACTCGTATTTCTGTCTTTGAGGACAGAAATACATCGTTCCGTTGTTAGACTCCCAACGTATTGCGCGCAGGCGCAATACTCCCAGGACTCGCGTTTGGCTAAAGCCAAACACGTGAGTCCTGGGTGGGAGTCGAACCCACGTATGACGGTTTTGCAAACCGTAGCGTTAACCACTTCGCCACCAGGACTTAATTTCTGTTCGCCTACTGTAGCATTTTTGTCTAGGCAAGACAAAAAATAAACGGGGAGGGATTTAGTTTGTTGTCTCACCCTTACCATCCTCAATCTCACGAGCGATCTCATCAATGTGTTGGCGATGGCGCTCGCCGTAGTCCACCATAAACTCTAGAAAGGGCACAATTTTCAGATTGCTATTCTTTTTCACGTAGCCGCGGAGGTCACTGCCTGAGCGCTTCAAAAAGACTAGTGCATCGTCTTCTCGGCCGTCAGGGATGGTGGTAAAGAAGACGGTGACACGACGGTAATCAGGGGCAGTAGTGACGCGGGTGACAGTAATTAAAGGATCAGCATTAGCTTCCTGCTGAATATACTTGGCAATGAGTTCGCGTAGGAGCGACTCAACTCTAATGTGACGGCCGTTTTGCATACTAAGAAATAACCAAGTCGTAGGTCTCAAGGTGGTCTCCGGGCGCGACTTCAGTCTTAGACTCTAGTTGCATACCAAATTCACCCTCAGTCACTTGCTGAACATCAGACTTGTATTGCTGGACATTTTTGAGTGTGCCTTTGCCAATCTCAATTTCACGACGGAGAATACGGACTTTTTGATTGAGTTTAACGGTGCCTTCTTCGACTCGGCCACCAAGTACATGGGTGTACTTCTGGGTACTGAAGTGCTTGAGGATCTTAGCTTTACCAGTCACAACTGCTTCTTCACGTTTTGGGGTCCGATTTTTAAGCGCAGTGTTAAGCCACTCAGATAGTTCGTAAATAATACTAAAAGTGTCGATCTCGACACCGAGTCTTTCGGCTAGTTCGGCTGCTTGTCGTTCGACTTTGACATTGAAGCCAACGACGATTGAGTCTTTAGTGGCGCTAACATTTTGGATGTCATTGGAAGTGATGTCGCCAACACCGGTACCAATCACGCGCACCGCAATGCGGTCAGAAGAGAACTTCTGCAGTTCATGCTCAATCGCGTCAATGGTGCCGAGCACATCGGCTTTAATCAAAATTGGTATCACTGGGAGAGCGGAGAATTTTCGGTCTGGAATTTTAATATCAAGGGCGGCTTCAGCAATCGCAGCCTCAGCTTCTTTCTTAGTCTTAACGCTATAGAAAGTAGCCCCAATCTTGGGGATGGTGCTAAAACCAACAATACCGACAGGCATTGAGAGAGTAGCTTTCTTCAGTGGTTTACCAAGAAAGTTTTCCATGATTCGGACCGGCGCAAAAGCGGTACCAGAGACCACAAAGGTTCCTGACTTCAAGGTACCGTTTTCCACAATCAAAGTGGCGGTAGTGCCGCGCTTTGGATCGAGCTTGCCTTCAATCACTCGACCGATCGCTGGTAGGCTGGTGTCTCCTGTTAGTTCAGCCAGGTCGGCAGTGAGGACAACGAGGTCGAGGAGGTCGCTCACACCATCGCCGGTCTTAGCTGAGATGGGCGCCCAGGGAATATCACCACCCATCCCTTCGATATAGATTTCGTTCTCGATCAGACTGGCTTGAGTGCGGGGAATATCTGCGGAAGGTTTATCAATTTTGTTGATGGCGACTATGTAAGGGATGCCGGCCTGCTTGATTGATTCCAGCGCTTCTAGGGTTTGCGGTTTTACGCCGTCCTCAGCTGAGACCACTAAGATCGCCACATCAGCCACATCGGCGCCACGCAAGCGCATTTTTTGGAAAGCCTCATGCCCTGGGGTATCGAGGAAAGTGATGTTTTCTTCGACACCGTCTTTGGTCTTGTGGAGGGCCACATAGGCTGAGAGATGTTGGGTAATTCCGCCCGCTTCTTGGTCGGTACTATTACTCTGGCGGATGTAATCCAGGAGACTTGATTTGCCGTGGTCAATATGACCCATCACGACAACAATGGGTGGTCGCTTAACGATGGATGTGGTGGTTTTTTGTTTTTTCATATTAAGACACGTAAACACGCCAAATGGGCGTGGCTTGTAAATTCAAAGTATTGCGAGTATAGCAGAGATTTACATAATTTACACCCTGTGTCATGATTTGCCATATGTTTGCACCCATGTCGCCAAAAGAGCGAATTTATCTAGATTTTGCAGCGGCGACACCACTTTTACCAGCAGTTTTGTCGGCCATGCAACCGTATCTGAGTGAAGTCTTCGGAAATCCGAGCGCCATTCACCAAGAAGGACAGAGAGCCAGAGGGGCGATAAGCGATGCTCGGCTCGCGGTAGCTCGCACCCTAAAGTCACGACCAGAGGAGATCTACTTTACTGGCAGTGGTACTGAGAGTAATAATCTAGCTATTTTGGGCTATCTCGAGAGTCTCCACTTTGGCGGTCGCGCCTACGAGACAATGGAGGTAATAACGACCGCCATCGAACATCCATCTATCCTCGAGCTTATACCTAGGCTAAAAACCAAAGGAGTAAAGGTGCGTCAGGTTGAGGTCGGGGAGACAGGACTGATTGAGTCAGCTAGTCTCCTGTCTGTTTTGACTACCGACACCGTGCTCGTTGCCTTTGCCTACGTCAACAGTGAGATCGGCACGATTCAACCGGTTTTAAGGTTGGCAAAGCTGATTAAAGAGTTCGCGAGCGCCCACAAGACTACTATTAAGGTTCACCTCGATGCGGCTCAAGCACCGCTGTGGCTGCCGTGTCAGGTCGCTAAGCTTGGCGTAGATATGATGGCGCTCGATGCGGGGAAGTGTGGTGGGCCCAAAGGAGTTGGTATACTGTATATTAATCATTCGGTTTCTCTTTCGCCAATTCTCTCTGGCGGTGGCCAAGAAAAAGGTTTACGCGCCGGCACCGAAAATGTCGCTGGTATCGTCGGGGCCGCTACCGCGCTAGCTTTGGCGCAGACTGCTTATGAGGAAAGGGCTCTAAAGGCGCGGGCGGTACAAGAGGCGACGATAGCTCTCTTGGCCGAAATTATCCCCCAGGCAGAGCTTAATGGGGCAGCCGGACCGGCCAGGGTTTGTAATAATCTCAATTTTTCTTTGGCTAATATAGATACCGAGTATGCTGTCGTTTGGCTCGACCGGGCTGGTATAGCCGCCAGTACTAAGAGCGCTTGTGCTGGTGCTGGTAGCGGATTGAGTCATGTAGTCTTGGCTTGTACTAAAGACGAAGCCAGAGCTAAATCCACCATCCGCTTTAGCTGGGGGGAGGAAGTAACA
>JBGSWM010000078.1:0-8414 GCA_041752435.1 Minisyncoccia bacterium
CGCCGATCGCGACCGTCTGGCCAGCGAGCACGATGGTCGGGGAGGTGACGTTCGCCACCTCCTGATACGCGACCAAGCACTTCGTGCTGGCCGCGCTGACCGCGATAGGGCAGGTGGCGTCGGAGACCTTGCCGGTCGGCAGAGGAGTACCTCCACCGCCAGTACCACCACCGCCACCGTCGGTACCACCACCGCCTGTACCGCCACCGTCGGTCAAGGCATTGCTCCCCCCACCGCAAGCGACGAGAACAGCAATCGAAGTTGCGAGAACGCCCAGACGGACGCCGCGAAAGTTGAACCACTTCCCCAGGTTGGGGGAAACGGACTTGGTCAGTTTTTTCATGGCTTTGATTCCTTCCTGCCCCTTGGGGCGTAGTTTGCGATTGATTGCCTTGACCCACTTGCGTAGGCTTTTGGCGACTTGTTTCAAAGAGCCTAAGGTTTTGGCTTTTGGCCGTTGCCTTTTTCTTGTGGAGCTTTTCTTCTTCGTACTCATGGTAGTAAGTATAGCGTGCCGAGGTGGCAGGCGTCCTTAGCTATTCATCCCTGAAGTCGAAGCACTCCATAATCGAACTATACTACAAGTACCGAATCTGGCAAGGGCTCTGGGACGAGTGGTGGATAAACCCCCACCCCCACTCTCCTATTCTCCACCCCCCCCGCTACCCCTACCACTTTCCAACGACCAACTCACAAATAATTAATTCTAACTATACCTGTAAACAAGTAGGTTTAAAAAAACCCGAGGTCTTGCCTAGGGGTACCCTAGGCAGAGGTGCACTTCCCCCACCTACAAATTGTCTTAAATATACCTGTTAACAGGTATATTTAAGGATCGTTACCTATCAGCTCAGAATTCGGCTGGGGTCACGCTGCATGAAATCTAGAGTCGGAACAAAGAGTTTGATAATAAAAGGAATTAGGTCTTAGTACGGTTAACCGTACTATTTGTATTCCTAAAGTAACAATGGAAACCAGAGCCATTGGTAGAGAGAGTGTGTAAAACCTGAGGTGTCTCATCGAGGTAACTCTCGAGGCAGATTTGCGATCTATATCAAATATTAAGTATGACTATAATTTTGGACACCTCCATACTTGAGAACGTCAGCATCGGAAATAATGATGCGATCGTTGGTTTTGGCAATCAGACCTAAATTTGGATTAACTTCAAAACCGACATAGACTACCTTCTTTTTTCTTTTACGTATTTCAGCCACCGCGGGTTGATAATCAGAGTCAGAAGCAACCAAATATGCTTTTTCGAGTTTAGAATCGCAAGCCAAGGCAACCATTGCTACAGCTAGTGAAACATCAACTCCTTTCTCTCGATAGCGAGGTTTCTTATCATACTCATTTCTATAATCTGCCCGCAGAGTTCCGGCTTTTATAACAGAAAAACCTTGCCGACTGAAGTGTCCTCCTAAGTTCCGATAGGCCAACAAGAGATCCTCGGACTCTTTTATAAGATCAGGATGTTGCTTTGGCAGTGCCCGAAAGAAGCGTCTTTCAGATACCGAATGAAGTTTAAAGGCTTCATCAAACAGACCTTTGAAGTCATAACTACTCCAGACAGGAAGAGATAGTTTGTATTTTACAAATACATCTCGAATTCTTCCTTTAGTATTTTCTCCATCTATAAAGGCAATATCCATATCCCTAAGTATATAACATCAAACCCCACCGGGCCTTGCGGACGGGTGGGGTGCTGATACTTCTATCATATGCTTTATCAGATTAAAGTCAATATTAATTATCATCGCTAAGGCTAATGTATGACAGGGAAAACAACCTCTAAAAAAACCGAGCTTACTCCTCGGGTTAGGTTTTCAAACTATCAAGCCTTAAAAAACTAGGCCTTGCCTCGGGAGAGGCAGCCTCGGAATAAACCAGTTTGCCCAAAACTGCAGACTAAAGAACCAACCCCCTAAATATACCTGTTAACAGGTATATTTAGAGATCGTTGCCTATCAGCTCAGAATTCAGCGGAATTCAGCGGGGGTCACGCTGCATGAAATCTAGAGTCGGAACAAAGACTGTGAGAATAAAAGGAATTAAGTCCTAATACGGTTAACCGTACTATTTGCATTCATAAAGTGGCAACCAAAATAACTCCTTCTAAAGGTGGCAAAAAACCGAGGTTTCTCCCTAGGTAAATAATGAATTTCATTAATACTGGACCGGTTGAATACCTTTACAGATATCTATATCTGTGTCATATTATAAAGGTTGAAACTTTGTGGAGGTGAATTATGGCAAACCTCACTCCAGAGGAAGCCAAGCGAGCGGCACTAGAGGCCTTGACCGGGGTCAAGGCACACGTCGACAAACTGTCCTCGGAGCGGGCCGCATTCAATGAGGTGATTTTGAGGATCACCCGAATGTCTGATGTCGCACTGCCCACAGCGCCGCCCGAGAAGTTCGAACAGCTTCTTGCGGGCTTCTGGGAATCGTCCCTCGCTCAGATTACGAAAGTCTGCGGCGAGGAGGCGGTAGCCTTCGCGTTTACGGAGCTGAAGAAGAAGGAAAAACCCAACTGAACCACCAATCCGTCGAGATAACCCGCCACTATGGCCGGTCCTCGGCGGGTTATTTCTTTGTCTTGTGTAGCCATATCACTAAAAAACCCGAGGTCTTGCCTAGGGGTACCCTAGGCAGAAAATATAGCCGTGGGACAGGTGGGGGTGGAACAAACACAAAGACGCTGCCCTTACGGGCGACGTCTTTGTGTTCTTGCCAATTATTTCAATTCTAGCGTTTCAAAATTGAGACTTTCTTACTTTCTTAATGACTCAAATTTGACCATACCCCTTCTCTTTAAATTTAATTGTACTCCTCATTTATTGACCATCCCCTGGCTAATCTAACTGGAAGTCGAGCTGGACGCTCGGTGAGGCGGTACAGACAGTACGATAAACTGGCTTGGCGTAGCAAATACTATTTTCAACCGGAATACCGACTGGACTCGGAGTTATACCTCCCCAACAGACATAACCATTAGCTTGAGCAGAGGCATCACCATCAGAGATTCCACCAGGACAGGCTGGACGCGGTCCACCTAAGAACCAGCCACCATTGAAACCACATTGATTGTTAGGTGCATTACAAGTAGTGAAACCAGGATCAAAACCAACACAGTCTCGCACCTCTTTATAATCATTCATGACGGGGTCAGTCACCAACTCCCAAGTACAAGCTGGTGGTGGAAGTGGTGGAGGAACACAGCTTGGGGTCATGACTCGCGCAATACATTCAGCGATAACAGTCGGAGGGTTAGGATACTTGACTGGATTTGCTTCTTCAGAGTCAAGCATAGTACCGTCGCGGTAGTAGCAAGTGATGTCTCCGGGGGCAACCGCTACTCCATCGACTTGTGATCCGTCACAGACGGCGTAAGAGTCCATCTGCCAACCAACAGCGCCTTGACTACAGGCTGAATTAGCTGGAGCAGGATTGGCGAATTGAACCGTCTGGAAACTCTCTCCCCAAGTACAGGCACCTGAAGGGGCCGGGGGAGCAGCCGCGGCGACCGCGACACCAGCGGCGATAGTGCGGCAGTTGTTGCTCTCAGTAGCGGCGTCGCCTTCATTGATAACATTGGATGAGTCGGCACAGAACTGGAAGTAGAGGGTACCGTCTTGATCTGGAGTGAAGGTGACACTTGGCTTATCTTCGGCATTAGCAGCGAGAGTCGGGCTACTATCGGTATTGACTGGGAAACTTAACCAAGCGCCGCCGGTACCTCCCCATTGGTAGCGGAAGACAGACGAGAAGCCCGCACCAGTGGTGTTGGTGCCAAAGTTTCTGACCGTAGCCTCGACTGTCATCGGCACGCCTTCAGTATAGGCGCCCGGTGTAATGACTGACACCTGAGTGGTGCGCAGATCAGGGAAGGTCGGACAAGCGACTGGGGCGGTGCGGTTGATGGCCGCTGACCAAGCAGAAGCGCCATCATCATTGACGGCTCGGACACGGTAGGTATGGGAAGAACCGTCAACTAGTCCGCTGTGAGCGTAGGCCAAGACATTGCCGACATTTAAGCTGGCGCCACCATCAATTTGTAGTTCGTAAGTAGTGGCATATTGGACACTATCCCAAGCGAGGTCAATGTACTTACCGCCACAGATAGGGGTGGCGCCAGTGGTAGCTGTAAAGTTGGTCGGTGGATTGGCTGGTGGGTTGAGTGAACCACAGTCTGAGACTAGACCACGAGCATAACAGAAGCCGTATTCAGGGGCGAAGCCAGTTGGATTAACCGTCTCCGTAGCAGGTAGATAGCAACTCATACCCTGAGACTCATTGGAAGACATACCGAGAGCCGCACCGATGCTGCCACAGGTTTGTGAACCAGGGCCAAACGCCACACCGGCAGTACAAGCTGTTTCTCCCCCCGGTACTGGGTAGATGTACTTAGGCTGAAGCCAATCGTCTGGTGAGGAGTAGACATTCTCGATGGCGTTCCAAGTACAGTTGTTGGTTGATTCGTCATTATCGGAAGCACTGAGACAGTCAGGGTCGGCTGGGTAGTCGATGAGGCCGTCTCCATCACCGTTATCGATACCATCGGCACACTGTAGGGGGCCAGGAACAACGTTGAACTTCAAGTCGGTATAGACTCGATTGAAACCAGCGTTGGTATCATAACCATAGACCCGCAAGTAGTGCTGACGAATATTCACTGGAGCGACGACGATACTGGAGAAATTTGAGGGATTTCCCACGGTACCATCAAACATTTCGACATAGCCTCCTAGCGCATTGAGACGGTGCTCTACTAGCAAGTCGCCCGGCTGGTGAGAGTAGTAGGCAGCCGCAGTGACGGTGATGTTCTCTCCTTGCAGATAGTCTGTCTTGTCTAAATTGACTGTGACATACAGATAATTTTGCGGAGCATCGAACATTCCTTCGCCCGGAACAAGCAAAGTCGCTGCTTCAGCAGTATTGGCAAAGGCCAAACTCAAACCGACGAGCAACATGAGACTAAGTGAGGTACTAGAAGGACCAGTGCCAGCATCGTCAGGGGACGCATCAATATGCGTAGCGCGACGACGCAGGTAGAAGATAAGTCCAGCGGCCAAAGCCATCGCCGCGAGTAATGCGAGGACTAGAAGCTGGAGCGAGGTGGAAGCAGCAGCCTTGTCACTTGTATCAAGAGCAGCACCCTCCCCTTCTTCATAAGCGACCGGAGCCGCCGCATTGGCGACAGTAGCACTGTGAAGTCGTTTGGTGTTGGCATCACTTAGGGTCAAACTAGCTACTGGGTAAGCGCAGTCACTGGTGACAGGCAAAAAGATTTCGAGCGTCGGAGCGGTCGGGTCGAGGGCGAGTTTTGTTTGCTCACTGCAAGCTGCACCAGCGGCGCTCTGCAACCCGACTTCAACCATCGGCTTATCAATAACTTGGCCGTTGCCAGCCTTGACGTCTTCACGGTGACTAGACATACCGGCCCAGACTAGATTGAGAGTGGCTGTCTCACCATTTTTGTAGGTCGTCTTATCAAAGACAATATTTTGTACCGCTGCCGCAACACCCTCGACGATGTAGCGATAGGTCACCGGATTAGAATTTCCATAGGCGAGCTTTAGCGTATAAAAACCAGGTGTTAGGTCCACGGTTGGGACAATCGAGGTAATTATACTTGTCTTGCCTGGTTGAATTGGGATGAGAGCGTTATCGCCACCAATCGCTGGGGCCAACGCACCAATACTAGCGAAGCGAGTGGTAGTAAAGACCGGAATGACTTCTAGTGTTGTGTCCGAGTTGTTGGTAACAGCACAAGTACTGAGGAGGATGTCTTCTTGCTGATTGATCGTCAGACCAGCGGCTGGACGATACTGCATCTTGGTGTCATCGTCGCGAATTGTTAGGTAACAACTACCAAGATCAAGCGCCACATCTCCGGCCGTGCTTGGCATTGCCTTTTCGGTCACCGGTACGTAAGCAAACGGGAAGCCAAATTCATTTTTAGCTACCAAGACAAGAGTGTACTGTCCGCCATTTAGTTGTCTAGATTTTAGATTGAGAGAACGTTCAACGGACTGACCAGCTTCCAGAGTGAGAACCTCAGACGAGTAGTACTCGTCGGCCAGGACTGGTCCGTAAGGGGTATTTTCTACCAACTCAAGACCATAGCGGATACCCGGCTGAACACCTAGTTCATTTAAAAGAGTGAAGGAAACCTTGAAGGTGCCACCGACTTCCGAGAATGAGTTGACGACAGCATTGACCGAGGCCACTTGCTGGCCCAGCTCAGCTGCTTCCGCTGCCGGCGCTATTTCTGGTTCTTGAGCACTGACTGGCAAGACCAGTAAGAAGCTAAGGAGACCGAGAGTGAGAAATTTTTTCATAAAAATAATAAGGGGTAAATAAATTATTAACAAACGCAAAATAAATACTAGACTGGTGCGTTATAAAAAGTATAACACTGTCAGTCCCCTATTTTGTAGATTGTGTGGTTAACTTTGTCTGACTAAGGACTTAATATTGAGTAAGCATTAGATAGAGCTGGGTAGGAATATGCAAAAGCGCCACCCGAAGGGCAGCGCTTTTGTTAGAGGTAGTAATTTACAAAGTAAAAGTGACTGGCATTAGGGACTAGGTGGTTAGCCTAAGAAAAAAGCCCTTGGAGGGGCATTTTTCTTAGAAAGTTCGCAATATGCCCTTCGGGCATTTGCTTTGAGTGACTTACATTAGTAACTAGGTGATAAGTCGCCGATGATTTTTCTGGGAGGAAAAATCACTGGCGAAAGTTCGCCACAGTCGCTACGCTCGTTACAAAGCAAAAGTCTCACTGAAGTGAGACTTTTGCTAAGTTAAGCGTTTGATCTGGTGTTCCAGGAGTTTGGCCTAGGAAGGGCCAAACTCGGAACGAAGTTCGTAATAGTCGCTTGCGCTCCTTTACTTACTTCACATCATTTTCACATCAATATTCACACCAGATGGTAGTGACAGATTGGTGAGAGCTTCTACTACTTTTGGTCCTGGATTTAGGATGTCGATCACTCGTTTGTGTGTTCGCATCTCGAATTGTTCTCGCGCATCTTTGTAGACGAACGTCGAACGATTGACCGTGTATTTCTTAATCTCAGTCGGCAGCGGGATAGGTCCCACTACCTTGGCGTCAAAACGCAGGGCGGTATCAATAATCTGCTTCACACTCGCATCGAGAATCTTACTTTCGTAAGCTCGAACGCGAATGCGCAGTTTGTTGATCTCACCCGCCGCGCTTTTCGCTTCTTTTTTTGAGTCTGTTGCCATAATAATATATGTACCGTAAAGAGGACTTGGTTTGCCTGGGCTACGCGGCGCTCGAGGAGTGGGGTTCGAGCCGTACGTTTAGTACGGTGAGAACTTCACTGCGCAATGCAACAAGGTAGACAGGGTTAATCCAAGTACTCGTTAGGCGATTATTTTGGTTACCACACCCGCTCCTACAGTCTTGCCACCCTCACGAATCGCGAAGTTTGTCTGATCTTCTAGCGCTACTGGAGCCACTAGCTTGATCTTAAACTTAGCAGTATCGCCTGGCATAACCATCTCTACCCCTTCAGCTAGAGTTACATCCCCAGTTACGTCAGTAGTGCGGATGTAGAATTGTGGCTTGTAGCCAGAGAAGAATGGCGTGTGACGACCACCTTCATCCTTACTAAGGACGTAGACCTCAGCTTCAAATTCTGAGTGTGGAGTTACTGAGCCCTTCTTGGCTAGAACTTGACCACGGTGGACGTCTTCCTTCTTAGTACCACGCAGGAGGATACCAGCGTTGTCGCCAGCCTGAGCAGCATCAAGCTGCTTGTTGAACATTTCCACACCAGTTACGGTAGTAACTGCTGTATCCTTGATACCAACAATCTCTACTTCCTCACCGACCTTCACTGAACCACGCTCGACTCGACCAGTAACCACTGTACCGCGACCTTCAATTGAGAAGATGTCCTCAATCGGCATAAGGAAAGGCTTGTCTAGGTCACGCACTGGTTGTGGGAAGTATGAATCCATCGCATCAACGAGTTCGACCACCTTGTTACCCCACTCAGAAGCTGGGTCCTCAAGCGCCTTAAGACCTGAACCCTTAATGACTGGAGCGTTAGCACCGTCAAAACCGTTCTTAGTCAAAAGTTCGCGTAGTTCTTCCTCTACTAGCTCAATCATTTCAGCGTCATCAACCATATCGCACTTGTTCAAGAAAACGATGATGTTTGGTACACCTACCTGCTTAGCAAGCAGTACGTGCTCACGAGTTTGTGGCATCGCACCATCAGTAGCCGCTACGACAAGTACCGCGCCGTCCATCTGGGCCGCACCGGTGATCATGTTCTTAATATAGTCCGCGTGTCCGGGGCAGTCGACATGCGCGTAGTGACGCTTCTCGGTTTCGTACTCGGAATGGTGAACGTTAATTGTCAATCCACGTTCTT
>JBGSWM010000079.1:0-15136 GCA_041752435.1 Minisyncoccia bacterium
ATGTAGTGCGCTCGCTCCAAAAGCAGTCCGGCGTTTTCACGGCCTCTGCTCACGATGTGGCTACCGGCTACGACAAGGCTTGGCTGCGCGACATATACTTCATGACCCTCGGGTTTTTGGAGACGGGTGAACTGCCAGTGGTGCAAAAAGCGGCCAAGGCCCTTCTCTCGGTTTTTGTTAAGCATAAGGACAAGATAAATTGGGCGATTGAACATAAGCCTCACTACGCCTGGCAATACATTCACGCTCGTTTTCACCCAGAGACTTTTGAGGAATATTGGGAGGAGTGGGGGAATAGCCAAAATGACGCCGTGGGTGAAGTTTTGAATATCGTGGTGGAGCTTGAGCTTCGTGGTGCGAGTATTATTGAAACTGATGATGAGCGGGAGATGCTCCAAAAAATCATCGACTACTTAGTAACCCTGGAATACTGGCAGGATGCAGACAATGGTATTTGGGAAGAAAACATGGAAGTCCATGCTTCATCAATTGGTTCTTGTGTGGCCGCTTTCAAGAAGGCCAAGCAGATTCCTTGGCTTAATGTTCCTGAGGACGCTATTGCTCTCGGGGAACGGGCACTGCGTGAACTACTGCCGCGAGAGTCTAAGTCTAAGTTTGCTGATTTGTCTCTGTTGACCCTGATCTATCCTTTCCAAGTGGTCACCGAAGAGGAGACAAAAGAGATCTTAAAGAATGTTGAGTACCATCTCACCAAGGAGAAGGGAGTGATTCGCTACAAGCTAGATCGTTATTACAACAATAACTCTGATGGCTATAGTGAAGAGGCGGAGTGGTGCTTCGGTCTTGCTTGGCTCGCGATTATTTACGCCGAGCGGGGCGAGAAAGAAAAGGCGTACTATTATCTACGGAAAGCCAAGGCCACCGTCACCCTCGAAGGACTGGTGCCTGAGCTATACTACTCAAATACCGACCGCCCAAACGATAATACGCCCTTGGGTTGGGCCGAGAGTATGTATGTGGTAGCGCTCAAGAAAGTACAAGATTTGGGCTAGGGGTAATTTCTGGTAAGAATTTTAGTATAATCAAAATATATGCTGACAAAAATAATGTATGTGTTTATCGCCATAGCGATTATTACTGGCATCGCTAGTATTTTCTTGGCGGAGGAAGAACCTTCGGTGCAGCTAGACTTTAGCGTTGAAAATGAGGCCTCGTCATAGTTACTAAGTATCAGTAGTAGCTTTGGGCAAATACCCAACTGGATTTTGCTAGAGGGACTAGGGGTCTGCTACAATTGAGTTAAGTTGAGGGAAGGTTTTTAAAAAATAAGACAAAAGTATATGGCCAAAGGAACCGGCATGCGTAAAGAAAAGAAGAAGCCAAAGAAGGACAAAAGTGGTGAGTTGAAGTAGGGAGTTAAAAAGGGCGCTGCCGCAGGCAGCGCCCTTTTTGCTTGCTATCTACTAAGAAAAGTTCATACTTAAGTGGTATGAAAATCATTCAAGATTACCTAAAATACATAAAAAATAATCCCGAAGGCTATTGGTTTAAGCGCAAGCTCTATGGTTGGGGCTGGACACCGGCGACTTGGCAGGGCTGGACCTTAACTACCGTTTTTATAATTCTAGTGGTGGCTAATGCCGTTCAGTTTGAGTTGGCCGGAGCTACGACCGATCAAGCTTGGCAGTTTGTGGTGGAGACTTTTATTATGATTGGGGCTTTAATCTTAATTTGCTATCGCACCGGCGAGAAGCCACGTTGGCAATGGGGTATACCAAAAGATGAAGAGATAAAAAGTGGTAGAGAACCTGAGTCAGAGTAATCTTTAGGAGTAATATAACTTAGTGCTATGACAAAAACTTTGTATTTGATTGTGGCTATGGTGGTCGTGGTAGGTCTAGTTTTAGTTTTTCTATCGGATAAAGAGCCGGTGCTAATAGAAGAACCAACTATCGATGAGGAAGTCGTTGCTTGCACCATGGACGCCATGATGTGTCCGGATGGTTCGTATGTGGGTAGAACGGGTCCAAGTTGCGAATTCGTTTGCCCACCATTACCTGAAGTACCAGCTGATATCCAAGCTCACATTGACGAAAAAGCTGACCTAATTCAACTGACCATGCCGGTCCCGAATGGGGTAATTGAAAGTCCACTCACTCTAACTGGACAGGCGCGCGGGTATTGGTTTTTTGAAGCTAGCTTCCCAATCACTTTGACTAACTGGGATGGTCTGATTATTGCCGAGGGCTACGCTACGGCTGAAGGGGACTGGATGACCGAAGAGTTTGTTCCGTTTACGGCTACCCTTGAGTTCACCAACCCGTACCATGCCGGGGATCCAGATTTCATGAAACGCGGCTCTTTGATCCTCCAAAAAGATAACCCATCTGGTCTACCAGAGCACGACGATGCTTTAGAGATTCCCGTTTGGTTTGTTCGGTAGAGATTCTTTGTCGGTCTGCCGTAATAGCGCACGACTTTCATCCTTCGTCAAAATAGTGTATGGTACTGTCCTATGTCACGTGGTGAGGGAATTATCGTTTTTAAAGATGTCTCGTATGAGTACGACGCCACCAGGCCGATCCTAAAAGAGGCTAGCTTTGTGGTGCGCCGTGGGGCCAAGCTGACCTTAATGGGCCAAAACGGCGCTGGTAAGAGTACTATCTTCTCGCTCATTACCCGTGACCGTTTGCCGGACGAGGGTGATATCAATATCGAGCCCAAGACCACCATCGCCATTTCTCGCCAGATTATTCCTAGGGCCGAGCTTGAGCTCACGGTCCGCGCCTTCTTTGAGCAGTGCTTTGATGGCAAGGTGTACGATATTGACCCGAAAATAGATGCGGTCCTCGAGGTGGTCAACCTCACTCCGACCGAGAAACAGAAAGAAACTTTCAAAGACAGAATCGTCGGTAGTTTCTCCGGTGGCCAGCAGGCCCGCCTACTTTTGGCGCAGGCTCTCATCCAGGACCCAGATGTTCTTTTGCTTGATGAACCAACCAATAATCTTGATGTCGGGGGAATCGAGCATCTGACAGTTTTTCTTAAGGAATACAAAAAGACGGTCTTGGTAATTTCTCACGATGCCGATTTCCTTAACTCCTTTACCCACGGCGTGTTGTATCTCAATACGCAAAAGCGCCAAGTCGAGCAGTATAACGGCAACTACCACGCGGTGGTGAAAGAGATCGCGGCTCAAGTAGAGAAGGAACAGCGTGAAAACGCTCGTCTGGCCAAACAAATTCAGGCCGATAAAGACAAGATAAACTACTTTGCCAACAAGGGAGGGAAGATGCGTCTAGTGGCCAAGCGGATGCGCGGTGAGATTGAAGAGGCAGAAGAGAATAAAGTCGATGTCCGCAAAGAAGACAAAACCATTCGACCGTTTACGATCGAGCCACACGCGGATATCCCACTTGAAGTTGTCCGCTTATCTTCAGTGACCGTTATCAAGAATCACGAACCAAAGGAAGTCGATTGTGAGGTGGTCCTCAAGCGTGGCCAGCATCTACAAATTGTTGGACCCAATGGTATCGGCAAGACCACTCTCCTTGAAAAGCTCGCGACTGGCCACGCCAAAGGTGAGCACGTCACCGAGGGCGTGAAGATTGGCTACTACCGCCAGGACTTCTCTAACTTAGATTTTGATAAGACCGTGTTTGAAACCCTCATGGATTCGATGGGACGCAAGGTGGAAGAAGAAATGCGTTCGATTGCGGCCGGTTTCATTCTCTTTGGTGATGTGATGAAAACAAAAGTGGGGAATCTCTCTGAAGGTCAGAAGGGTCTGGTGGCGTTTGCCAAGCTGACGATGGAAAAGCCGGGTCTTTTAATTCTCGACGAACCGACCAACCACATCAACTTCCGCCACATTCCAGTTATCGCCAAGGCTCTGCATGACTACAAAGGCGCCATGATTCTCGTCTCCCACGTTCCTGAGTTCGTCGCCCAGATTCATATTGATGAAGTACTAGACCTCTCAAAACTCAAGCGATAGGTGCAAAAATTAAAACTTAAAATATTGCATCAACAGACAAACCATACGGTTAACCGTATGGTTTGTCTGTTGGCGGTCAGCTAAGAAAAGAAAAAGCCCCGGTACCTAGTTAGGGTACAAAGGGGCTTTTGCTAGGCGGCATGACTTGAGGACGATTGTTACGAAACTTCGGCACTTATCAAGTTCGTGATAAACGTTAAGAAGTTAACGACAATCACTATCAGCACCGCAGCCTCTACGCCCTGGTGAGTAAATTCGTAGGCTGAATAGACCTTCACGTAGAAGACTAATGCGATACAGGAAAGAGCAACTGCCATCCTTGCTTCGCGAACCTCCTCTGGTTGAAAAGGCATCTTCCATTTGCTTCCGTTTCGAAACAGAAAAGATAGGCCCGGGACCACAAACCAACCCAAAAAAATGAGTAGTCTTTTCATGACGGTCTCCTGTGTGCGTTGTTTAAAAGCGGGTTGATTAAAGAATCTAACTAGAAATCCGTCTTTTGGGAAGAACGGGCTGTAAATACCATACAACATGATTTTCAAAATAGCAAACCAGGCTGCCTCCTTGAGGGTATTTAGAAAGGGTTACCTCTTGGCACAGGCTCGGGCCTCTCGTATCTGCTGGCGCCAGAGACGTTGCTTAATAAATAGAAAGATAATGAGCATTAAGAAGGACGAGACGAGAATCGAATAGTAAAGGTTGGCGGCGCTAGAAAACCCATGCCAGAAAGAGAGAACACCAAAGCCACCAATCACCGACAGCTCGAGATATTTGCCTAGAATGGTGAAGCGGGTGACGGAAACCGGATTTTTGAAATTGCGCTTACGCAGAAAGTAGGCCAAGAAAAGGGCTAGTTCGGCTACAACTGCCACCACCAGACCGGCAATCACAAATGAGAGGACTACTTCAGAAGAGGTTCAGTCGCCAGCGGTCGCCTGGGCGGCTTTGGCTGGGCCGCTCCAGAGCGCGTCCCAGGAAACAGCCAGGATAGTGATAAACAAGCGAGAGTCTTCTTCTCTAAAACCAAACTTGCGGCCAATCCAGTCGGAGATACCAAACACGGGTTTGGTACCAGCTGATTCGCAGACAACTTCATAGATAAAAAGGATGACGAGCACAAAGCCAATAAGTCCCAGAATCATTTGGGCGACGGGGAGAGATGACGATAAAGCCCAGAACATAAAATACCCCAGAGCGGGGAATGAGACGTGAGTAAAAACGACTGGGATGGTCCAGGTTTTCCAGGACAGAGTCTGGTCACGGTATTTGGCTAGAGTAGCAATAAAGACATCCACTCCGACCCCCCAGCCCCATGAGAATACTGGGGATGAGAAAGCCGGTTATACCGATGGCCGCGGCTTCACCGAAAAAGGAGGCAACGAAACCGAGACTTACAAGGTATAGAGTGCGAATTGAATTCACCTTTGTATTATAGCTTGGGTACAGTTCGGACTTTAGCCTTACGGTCAATGTCTTTGGTCTTGCTCGGATCTCTCATCATCATCGCCAGCCCGTACGCGGTTGGCCGGTATGTCGACGGCTTGACCAACCAAGTGGTTGGTGTGCTCATGGTCGCCGGATATTTTTTCTTCGGCCTAGAAATGATCAGTGTCGTGTCTGGTTGGTTCCGGCAACGAGTCCGGGAACGCTTTTTCCAAGAAGAGTTCTGGTATTTGCCTCAAGCCATTTCCAAGCTCTACTTCTCCAGACCACTGTCATTTTTGACTGAGAAAGACAACGAAATTGATGGCAGTGGCATTGAAAGTCTGCGCGACAAGGTATGGAACGTTAATCGTACTTACATCTTCCAGATTGTGCCGAGCTACGCGATGGTTATTTTTGCCATCGTGGCTTGTACCTACGCAAACCCTTGGCTGGGCTTGATGACGCTGGTCTATGTGGTTGTCGAGCGTTATTTTGGTCGGAAGGATAATGCTTATGTCCAAAGAGAGATGAAGCCTGTGATTGATCAGTACAAACGTTGGGAACGGCGAATGACCGAGTGGTGGAACGCAATTGCGCATATCAAGTATGTGGGCGCAGAAAACAAAATTCTCGGCCAAGTACATGATGAGGTGCAAGAGGCTCTCCGTGGGGACGATGCAGTCTGGCGAGTTTATTTTGCGCGAGCAATAACCCGCCACCGTTTGCGTGGCCTCGCCTTCGCTCTACTTCTGTATCCGACTTTGGGTTATCTGGTGATTGAAGGTGAAGTGACCTTGGCTAGTGCTGTTCTGGTCTTCTTCTCCTTTGAACGGATGAGATCAACTCTTGGAGACATAAACGACCAACAACGAGAAGTACAAAGCGATCTTGCTAGCGTGGCCAAATATCGGCGGGTACTGACTCAACCGGTGCCATTCACCTACGATGAAGGAAAGGAATTTCGTGAATCGGAGATCGGGGTAGAGTATGAGAAGGTCTCGCTCACAGTCCCTGATGGTGATAAGAGGCGACTGATCCTGCGTGGGGTGTCGCTCACCATCAAGCCGGGTGAGCGTGTCGGTATCGTCGGCCCAAGTGGGGCAGGTAAGTCACAACTCCTCAGTCTCCTGGTGCGGGCTACCGATCCAGACCAGGGTGTTGTTAGAGTGAGCGGTATCGATATCCGCACTCTGTCACTTCAGACCATGCTCCGGTATTACGGTGTCATCATGCAAAAGAGTGACCCGTTTGAGGATACCGTACTGGGCAACCTCATGTTCGGAGTGTCACACCTTGATGTGGAGTATCTCAAAGATGAGCATCGGGTGGAATGTCTGGCCAGATCCTCGCTAGCGAAGGCCGGTTTGGATCATTCGGTGTTTCCTCATGGCATACACACCAATATCGGGTACAAAGGGATGCGTCTTTCAGGCGGACAACAACAACGTCTTCAGATTGCCGCGGCTCACTTCAAACTCGGAATTTCGGCTGAACGACCACGACTCATTTTGGCCGATGAACCGACCTCGTCTCTTGATTCACTCTCAGAGCTGACGGTGATGGCCCATCTGCAGGATGCGTTGCCGGAAGGGACAACCCTGCTCATGGTGGCGCATCGTCTCTCGACGGTAGCCAACATGGATCGGATTGTCTTTGTCCGGCCACTCGCTCTTTGTCCGGACGGTACTTTGCAGGTGACTGCCCATCGTTCTTTGGCTGAACTCTATGCCGTTGAAGCACTCTTTCGGGAGATGGCCGACGCACAAGGGTTTCGCCCCTAGTTCTCTAAGGAGGGAGAAATAAAAACCGGCACGCAGAGCGTGCCGGTTTTTCCTTACCTTAAAAATCTAGTAGTGAAAAATTCTAACCTAAGAATGAGCTAGCTTTTGCTTTCGTTTCACTATCTCGGCCACGACGTGTGAGGCGATGAAGATAGCGAGCGAGATGAGGATGAAGTTGAGGTTAATAGCGTCTACGGTAACGCCGCTTTTGGCAAACTCTTCTACGCTAATCGACGCACCGATGGCGACAAAGGTCGCAATCCCTAAGAGAGTACCGACCATGGTGGCAAGAAGAAAAGGCATAAATTTTATTCTGAGTAGGCCGGCCCCATAAGCTACGAGGTCAAAGGGGAAGAAAGTCAGTCTCATCATGAGAATGGCCATGAAGGGTCGCTCGTGTAAGTAGGTGGTCCAGCCGCTTAGTAACTTCTTGGTGCCATTTTGCGCTCCACTAAAGAAGTGGCCAACTAAGTAAGCTACGGCCGCTGAGAGAGCGGCGCCAATAATGGTGTAGAGAATACCCCAGAGGCCAAAGAAGACACCCGAGAGAATAGTGAGAGCCGTACCGGGGAAGAAGGTAATCGGTCGGATGGTGTAGGCGAGGATGTATAAGAGAGGTGCCCATGGGGTGGAAGTAATGGCGGTAAATATTTTTAATGACAGCTCGCTCGGGGAGAGGCCAAAGGTTTGTTGATAAGCGTAAAGCGCCATTAGTCCCCATAGCCACAAGGCAGCCACGACTACTTTAGGTCCGACACTTTTCAGAAGACCAAGTAAGTCAATCTTGAGGGTAGCAAATTGCTTAGCGAGGAAATAGTCGCCAGCCTTCTTGAGAACTAGAGAATAGGTTGGGTAGGCGAAGATGGTGCTGCGCAGACGATAGAGAGAAATGTTGTTTTCCATGGCCAGGGTAAGAGTACCAATCAGTTCGCCAGCTCGTGGACCGATGAGATGAGCCCCGAGGATTTTTCCTGACAGACGTTTGGCAATAACGATGAGGAGTCCGGCAGTTGCCCCATCTGTTTTTGCTCGATCACTGGCGGTTAGCGGCACTTCAATCCGCATAATTGTATCGTCACCAAATTGTTCCTGCGCTTCAGACCAAGACAATCCCACTTGCCCAATCTCGGGATTTGTATAGGTCACCTTAGGGACCGCCTTGGCTTTTACCCCAAGGAGGCCGTGGCTAACAATATGAGTTACTACTTGCCTGGCGGTATCATCGGCTACGTGAGTGAACTTAAGCCGGGCGGCGACGTCACCCAAGGCATAGATATGCTTGTTAGCAGTTTGCCAGTTGCGGTCTACCTCAATTCCATACTGACTACTTTTAATGCCGGCTTCACTTAGTCCGGCTGGCAGATTGGGGACACGGCCAATGGCGACGAGAACTTTATCGAAGGTGACTGATTTTGTCTCCACCACTTCACCAGCGGCATTTTTGATAGTAATTTGGGCTTGATTAGTTACAACTTCTGTCACTGCAGCGTTCGTCAGTACTGTGACACCTAGGTCAGCAAAGACTTTGGTAATAATCGGACTAATCGCCTCATCCTCGAGGCGGGCAAAACGCGGGCCATTGTCCACTATCGTGACCTGGCTGCCGAGTAAGGCAAGGGCTTGACCCATCTCCATCCCAATCGGTCCGCCACCAATGATGAGGGTGCGGGCGGGGGTCTCGTTTAGCTGGAAGAGGTTTTGGTTGGTGAGAAGGTAATCCGCGGCCAGACCAGGGATAGTCAGTGGCCGGGGGGCCGAACCAGTGGCAATAATCGCCCGCTTGAACTGATAGGGAGTGTCTGCCACCACAATCATGTTGGGGCTAGTGAAGACGGCCTCCCCGCGCACGACGGTGATACCAAGTTTGGCAAAGTGTTCGGCAGTTTCTTCCGCTAAAATATCGTTTACTACCGCTCTGACATAAGCGAAGGCTTGGCGACGGTAGGTTTCACCTTGGTAGGTACTACCAGCAATCCTTAGACTGGTGTGGTATTCCTTGGCGTAGTGGAGGAGAGCCTTGCTCGGTACGCAGCCTGTGTTGGTGCATTCACCTCCCATATGTTCTCGCTCGACGAGGAGAACGGTGCGCCCGACTTTGGCGAGACCGACCGCGCTCGTGAGTCCACCTGAGCCCGCTCCGATTACTACTGCGTCATATTGTTTTTCTGTCATAGATGTAGCTTATAGTACTGTGTTTTGGGTGTTATTTCGAGTCGTTCAATCTGAAATGGATTCTACTTCAATTTGTGGCATACTAGGATGATTATATGGATAAGAATCTGTCTCTTCGGCAAAACCAGATGGAGGAAAGCCCAACGGTCATTTCAATTTTTGGCGGGACAGGTGATTTGGCGCAAACTAAACTTTTCTCTGCCCTGCTTGACCTTTTTGCCCACGGCGCATTACCAAATAAATTTAAAGTTATTGGTATCTCGAGAAAAAATCTCTCCGATCAGGAATACCAGACTTTCGTAGCGGATAGTCTTAAAAGTAAAGGGTGTGACTACCGCGGTGAAATCGTAAAGAAATTTTGTGATCATTTTTCCTACCTAGCTGGTAACTTTGATGATGAGGTCACTTTTCATTGTTTAGGGGAAAGTCTCAAGGAGTTTGATAGATCGACAGGGCAGTGTACTAACAAGCTTTTCTATTTAGCGGTACCACCAAATCTCTATCGCTCAATATTTAGATACTTGGATGAATCGAAGCTCATGAAACTTTGCGACGGCGTTACCTCCTGGTCACGTATTCTAGTGGAGAAACCATTTGGTCGCGACCTAGCGACAGCTGAGGCATTGGAGAAAGATCTTTGCTCGCGTTTTCTCGAGGAGCAAATTTATCGTATCGACCATTACTTAGCCAAGGATGCTATCGAAAATATAATTGCTTTACGTTTTGCTAACACTGTCCTGGCTGACTCTTGGCACGGTGAACAAATTGAATCAATCAAGATCCGTCTCTTTGAGACCAAGGATGTCTCTAGTCGTGGTTCATTCTATGATGGGGTAGGGGCTTTGCGCGATGTGGGGCAAAATCATGTGCTGCAGATTTTGGCTTTGCTCACGATGGATCCGCTTGATATTGAAAAAGTTGATTCTCTACGACAGGCCCGAGCCGCCGTGCTTCGGAGTCTCACTGCACCAACCAAAGTCATTAGAGGTCAATACGTTGGCTACCAGGAAACTAAAGGGGTTGAGCCAAACTCAAACACTGAGACATATTTTAAAATTGAAACCAAACTAGACACTGATCGTTGGCGAAATGTACCAATCACCCTCGAGGCTGGCAAAGCCCTGGCGCAAAATATTAATGACGTGGTGGTCACTTTCAAAGATCGAAAAAATAGCGCCGCCGCCACCACCGGGTCAAATAATTTTTCGCGGCAAAGCAATATTTTGACCATTCAGTTTTCACCAGAACAACGTATCACTTTGACTGTTTCGGTTAAGAAGCCAGGCTTTTCCTTTGCTCTTGAGTCTCGCGAACTTGAGCTCATGCACTCACCGGCTCTAGATGTGTATTCACCCGAGGCTTATGAGCGAGTACTGTACGATTGTATTGTTGGTGATCAAACTCGCTTTGTCAGTGGTCAGGAAGTAATGGCGGCTTGGCGTTTTATCACCCCGCTTTTAGAAGAAACAGTCACTCCTCTTGTTAAGTATGAGCCGGGTTCAGCTGGAGTGGATACCTTAATAGACAATTAATATTTAAACAACATGAAACCAGAAATTGGCTTTATTGGCTTAGGACGGATGGGACTGAACATGGCGACCCTTTTGGTGGAGAAGGGTTTTCGAGTAGTGGCCTACAATCGAAGTGTTGAGCCGCGCGAGGCGGCCAAGGCGGCGGGTATTGAGGTCGTGGATTCAATTGCCGATCTAGTCCAAGCTCTAGCGGCCCCAAAAGTAGTTTGGCTGATGGTTTCAAGTAGTGCGGTTGATAGTGTCTTGGCCGAAGTGACGCCGCTCTTGGCTGCGGGGGATACGGTGATTGATGGTGGAAATAGTTTTTATCAAGATTCACTGCGTCGACACCAGGCACTGGTGGAAAAAGAATTAAAGTTTCTCGATTGCGGCACTTCCGGTGGTATGGATGGAGCACGGCACGGGGCTTCGATTATGGTGGGTGGTAAGCTTGAGGTATTTAAGGAGCACGAACATATTTTTGCTGCTCTCGCAGCCCCTGGTGGTTACGCGCGGGTTGGCCATGAGGGTGCTGGTCACTTTGTAAAAATGGTGCACAACGGTATCGAGTACGGCATGATGGGCGCTATCGCCGAAGGGATGAATGTGCTCTATGAGCACGAAGAGAAGTTTGGGATCGATCTAAAGGAAGTCTTGAAACCATACGAACACGAAAGTATCATCACTAGCAAGCTCGTTTCTTGGCTCGGTGACGCTTATCGCTCCGGGCAGATTGAAGCTATCGCCGGTGAGGTACCTAAAGGTGAGACCGAAGAAGAGATGAAACATATCACTACTATCGCCACAGTTAAGGTTCTCGAGGCGGCGCTGCTCCAACGCCAAGCCACTCGCGAAGCCCCTTCATATATCGGTAAACTGATTGCGGCGATGCGTAATCAGTTTGGTGGGCATGCGGTTATCAAGTCAGAGAATAAATAATTATGGAATGCTTGCGCACTCAGAATCCGGCCGTCGTCGCTGCCGAAAAAATTAATGGGTGGCTAGAGAAGTCACAAAAGACCCCGGTCCTCTTGCTGGTCTCGGGCGGTTCAGCTTTGGCGATTTTAAAATATCTCGATACCGAAGTAATTGATTCTAGAGTCACTCTCGGCGTGCTCGATGAGCGTTTCTCTGCTGACAAGACAGTCAATAACTTTGCTCAGTTGGCAGCTACTACTTTCTTTGCCAAAGCCAGCCTGGTTGGCATTTCGACGATTAATACTAGGGTTGAGGTGGGGGAGACATTATCAGCTTTAACCAAGCGGACCAATGAGGCGGTCACACGCTGGCGGAAGAAAAATCCTCAAGGTGTCATTATTGCTACCCTCGGCCTAGGGATAGATGGACATACGGCTGGAATTATGCCGGGCTATGTCGCCAAGCTCGATGATTTTGGTCAGATGATGGTCGGTTATGAAGTTTCGGCAGCGGTCAGTTTGCACACTAAGCGTCTGACGGCGACGCCTAGTTTTTTGCAAAATGAAGTATCCTACGCGGTGGCCTTTGTGACGGGAGAAGAAAAAGCCAAAGTGCTCGGGCCGGTTCTGCTAGGCGTGGGGGAGATAGAACAATGCCCCGCTCTTCTCTGGCGGGAGATGGCTAATATGGTGGTGGTGACCGATTGTTCGGTCTAAAGGAGCTGGTTACCAGAATGGTTGCCGAGAGCGGTTAAATACCGTATAGTTACGCGCAAACAAGGAATAAAGAATATATTCCGTGTACACCAGCTTTCGTCTAACTCTAGGTTAAAACGGCTGTCCTAATGAATGTGGGATGAAAAAATGTCAGATTTTGGTATTTTTTCGTCCACTATTCGTTAATACTGGGTTAAGTGGTATTCAACATACATATATAAGTAAGTTTAAGTAAGTAGAAATTAATTTATGGCACGAGAATTTGGAGTAGATAGAATGCGTAACTTTGGAATTGTTGCCCACGTTGACGCGGGTAAGACCACCACGTCTGAGCGGGTACTTTTCTATACCGGAATGAGTCACAAGATAGGTGAGGTACACGATGGGGCTACTGTCACTGACTGGATGGAGCAAGAGCGTGAGCGAGGTATTACTATTACCGCCGCCGCGATTTCTTGTAACTGGTCAAAGACTGAAGTCGAAGACCGCAAGGACCGTACCAAGATGTACAACTTCAACATCATCGACACTCCAGGTCACATCGACTTCACAGCCGAAGTGAAGCGCTCGATGCGGGTACTAGACGGTGCGGTAGTAGTATTCGACTCAGTGGCTGGAGTTGAACCACAGTCTGAGACTAACTGGGGTTATGCTGACGAAGCTGGAGTACCGCGTATTTGTTTCATCAATAAGATGGACCGACTCGGCGCTAGTTTTGAAAAATCATACAAGAGTATCCAAGATCGTTTGTCTAAGAAAGCCGTTCGCATCCAACTACCATGGGGCGCTGAAGATAACTTCCAAGGAGTAGTAGACCTGATTAAAATGAAAGCCTTCGTCTTTGAGGGTGAGATGGGTATGACAGTGAGAGAGGTAGAGATTCCGGAAGAGCTGAAGGCTGACGCCGTGACCTACCGCGCTGAGCTGATTGAGCGTGTAGTTGAACACGATGATACTCTGATGGAAGCTTACCTAGCAGGAACGGAGCCGACCAACGCAGATTTGATGAAGACTCTCCGTAAGGCGGTACTTGCCAACCAGATCTTCCCAGTGATGACTGGTTCAGCGCTCAAGAACGTCGGTGTCCAGCTCGTGCTTGACGCCGTTGTCGACTATCTACCAGCGCCGACCGACCTACCGCCGATTAAAGGTATTAATCCAAATGATGAAAGTGAAGTCACTCGTCTTCCGGACGACGCTCAACCTTTCTGTGCTTTGGCCTTCAAACTCCAGACCGATCCGTTTGTGGGTCAGCTGACTTTCTTCCGCGTCTACTCAGGTGTGGTGAAAGCTGGTAGTTATATCTACAATGCGACGACCGGTGAAAAGGAAAGACTGGGTCGTATCGTCCGTCTCCAAGCTGATAAGCGAACAGAAATTGAAGAAGTTTACGCTGGCGAAATTGCGGCTGGTGTAGGTCTCAAGGAAGTGAAGACTTCACACACTCTTTGTGATGAAGCCAATCCAATTATTCTCGAGCAGATCAAGTTTCCAGAGCCAGTGGTGGCGCTCCGGGTTGAGCCAAAGACTAAGGGTGACCAAGAGCGAATGGGCGTCGCCCTCAAGAAACTGTCTGACGAGGATCCAACTTTCAAGGTTTCAACTGATGAAGAGACAATGGAAACAATCATTGCTGGTATGGGTGAACTTCACCTCGAAATCCTCGTCGACCGCATGAAGCGCGAGTTCAACGTTGAGGCTAATGTCGGTGCGCCACAAGTAGCTTACCGAGAAACTATTCAGCGCGAAGCAGAAGCTGAGTACAAGTACGTCAAGCAGTCTGGTGGTCGGGGACAATACGGACACGTCAAGATTCGTATCCGTCCAATGCAACCGCTAGAGCTAGCGGAAGGTAAGTCTCTACCAAAGAACATCACTCGTGAGGATCATTTTGAGTTCGTCAACAACATTAAGGGCGGTGTGATTCCAGGTGAATTCATCCCGGCCGTTATGAAGGGAGCGAAGGAAGCGATGGCGCGTGGTTTCGTGGCTGGTTACAAGATGGAAGATGTTTCGGTTGAACTATTCGACGGATCATTCCACGATGTAGACTCTTCAGAAATTGCCTTTAAGCTCGCTGCTATCCACGCTTTCAAGGAGGCAGCCGCCAAGGCCGGTGCCGTTCTCCTCGAGCCGGTGATGAAGGTTGAAGTGCGTACGCCAGAACAGTTCATGGGTGACGTCAACGGTAACATCTCTAGTAAGCGCGGTCAGGTAGAAGGTATGGATGATATTGGCGACAAGAAGGTGATTACGGCCAAGGTACCACTCTCTGAGATGTTTGGTTACACCAACATGCTCCGCTCGATGACTCAAGGTCGAGCATCAATGATGATGGAATTTGACCATTATGATGTCGTTCCACCAAACGTGGCTAATGATATTAAGAAGATGAGAGGCGTGAAGGATGTGGTGGACGAAGCATAAAGAAAAAGCACCCGATGAGGGTGCTTTTTCGTATGCTTACCACATCCTGCAAGACTTTTTGAGCTTGATTTGACTAAGAGGAGAATCAAGCCAAAAAGTGGACAGCTTCTGTAAGAAGAAAGATGTTGTAGAAGAAGCATAATTTCTCCACCTAAAGACAAAAGCCGGGCTCAGAGGGCCCGGCTTTTGCTGTAATTACCAAAATATAAAAAAAGAAGCCTGGTGTCG
>JBGSWM010000080.1:0-9480 GCA_041752435.1 Minisyncoccia bacterium
TTCACCAACTAAGTGGCTAGACCTAAAGTCAGACTTCAACAATCCTACCGATAGCCCGGGTTCAGCGCGAAATTATGTCATATGTCCAGATTCACCCTATCAATTCATAAATGACGACATGGCTCTTCCCCTAGCTGAAATAGCGGCTCAGGCAGATTGGGAGAGTTATTTAGATAATCTCAGTAATTTTTTAAACCGTGATATTTCCCAATTTATAATAGACGAAGTGCTGGAAGAAGCCGGCGACAAAGCAGAAATTGAACCAGCTGAGATGATGAATTATCTTAAAGATTTAGACGAGGACAGGATTCTGTTTAATATATTAGATGATCAAGCGGCTCACTTTGTTTATGAATTACCAGCCGTCAAACAAGGCCTCGAGAAACCTGAAGCGGATAATTTATTCAAACTTTGGGGAAAGGCTGGGCAGCAATTAACCACTATTTACAACAAACTCTTAACTTTTAGTGATGACCTGGCCACGATTGATCTAGATTCAGAAGCCAGAGAAATGATTAATGTAGCCAAGACATTCCATTCAATCTCTCTACACCGACTAGAACAACTGACAGCCGCAGTTAAACTCGCCAGAGCTCTTGGTCCCTCGGCCGAAAGACAGCTGGGGAGCTTGATGATTTCCCTAAAGCCAAGCCAGTTCGATGACTTAAGACGTTTCTTTGTTCTGTTCTATGGCCAGGAGTCAGTAATAGCCGCCGAAGCGCAAATTAAATAACTCCCCCCTTTGTAGCGGGTAAGGTTATATGCGCTATAAATGCCCATTTTAGGCTTTTAGTGAGGCATAGGCGACTAAGGTACTTCTGACCATATCTTTTAGAGTGCTTTTAGCCTCCCAGCCTAATTTGGCTTTTACTAAGTCAGCTTTCGCTACTAAAGACGCCGGATCACCCGCTCGACGCGGAGCCAGTTTGGTATTTAATTTCTGCCCTGAGACTTGTTCAAACTCATGAATTAATTCCCTGACACTATAACCAACGCCGCTGCCGAGATTGAAGGTACCACTCTCCTCCCCAAGTAAGGCTAGCTCGTGCGCCCTTACCAAGTCAGATAAGTGAATATAGTCACGTACTCCTGTCCCATCCTTAGTCGCAAAATCATCACCAAAAATAGAAAAGACCTGACCAGTCCTCAGACTTGAAGCGAGTAAAGGAAAAACATTTTGTGCCTTTCTTTCACAGTAGCCAAGACCAGCGTCCCCCGCCACATTAAAATACCGAAAGATGGTGTACTGCTTGATCTTCCCTAACCTGGCGTATTCATTAATCATTTGTTCCACCATCAGCTTTGTCTGACCATAAACGTTAGGCGGATTTAAAGGTGACTTCTCAGTCACTGGCTCATTGGTCGCTGACGGCGCGTAAACAGCTGCCGTCGAGGAGAAAATAATCTGCGGTATACCAAACTCCGCCATGACCGAGAGCACGTTTAGTGAACCCACCACGTTAGTATAAAAATAAAGCGAAGGATTAATTTCACTTTCGCCGACGGCCTTCTTGGCCGCGCAATGAATAATGGTAGCAAATTGATGTTGAGACACCAGATTATGCAAGGCCTCTTTGTCAGTCACACTGCCAGTCACTACCCTCACCGAATCTGGTAAGAGCATTCTTTGGCCAGTAGAAAAATCATCAAATACAATCACCTCGTGACCTTGAGCAGTCAATGAAGCCACGCAAGCCGAGCCGATATAGCCAGCTCCCCCGGTCACCAAAATAGTTTTTCTCATACTTTATATTACCCTCTAGTGACGATAAAAGTTTTGCTACCTACTTAGTATCAGTCCCACCAAAATCCCAGAGGACGGCCAGGTCTTGGTGAAGTAAACTGGATAATTCAATCACGTCAGACCGGAAGTAGTCTTTAAGCTTAATCTCTAGCTCGGGCGAGAGTGTTATCCGTCGCGCAATCTCGGCTATTGTCTCTTCTTTAGTCACTGGCTTACGGCGCAGTCGACTGAGATATTTATATAAATAAACTACTGATTTCTTAAGTAACATCACGCCACGCTTAAGCAAGCCTGGCTTCTTAGTCTCGTCAATCTCAACCGGGACCAAATGCCGCAGGGCCGGCGGCACGAAAGAGCTATCAACTCCGATATGACTAAATACTTTACTTATTAATAGCAGTGGTTCTTTTCTAATATCGGCCGCCAAAATCACCAAGAGATCGTTTGGGGAGTAGTAGCTGAAATAGTGCCGCAGCTGTCGACCGTACTTAGCTTGCAGCAAGACTTCCGGGCTCCGGTGCAAAAATTCCGCTAAGGATACCTGCCTCGCGATCTGTCCTGACTTCACCGCCATCACATAGGCAACCCGGACTGATACTAGTGGGTTTTCAATCACCGCCAAGAGTCTGGCATTAGGATAGGTACGAGCAATTAGTCCAGCGGCCTGACTACTGGCTAAATAAGCGGTGGAAAACTCCCCAAAAACTTTAGCGGTTTTACTCGGTTTAATCTGACTCTCATACCAATTTGTTCCTTGCGCAAATTTTTTGGCTGAAGAAAAAAACTCTGTCTCTGTCTCTGGCACAGACAAATCGGGATGCTCTCTTAAATAGGAATACAAGAGCGGTGCAGCCGTCGCACTCCCTAGACCAAAAAAGGAAATATAGGTTTTTCTCGCTATCATAATTATTCAGTCGGTATGTTTTCTGGTAGTGGCTCTTTATTAATTTCATTTAAGAATAACACTTGTTCGATACTTTCTCGATAGGCTTGTTCATATTCTTCGCGGTTTTCATGAAAGCGACTTTTAATCATATCTTGGGCCGCTTCGACCATTTGTTTACGCAGCACTACGTCATTGAGAAGAATATTTAATTTCAAACTAAAATCATCAATTGAAGCCGGGTCACACAAGAGAGCCGACTCGCCATCAACAAAAATATCTTCCCGAGCTGGTGTACGTGACATAATCAGAGGAATACCAGCCGCGGCCCCTCTTAAGACTATTTCCTCACTCTCGGCGTTCGTGTCGGGAACTATCAGTACATTAGCTGACTTATAATAAGCGACAATGTCTGCCTCACTCAAATTGGGCTCAAAAACAACTTGTTCTTTTATCTGCAGCATTTCTGTCCGCTTCTGAAATTCACTCTTAGCCGGACCACGGCCAATTACAATCAAACCAAGGTGTGGATTGCGCAGGCCAAACCGGGCGCCATCAATCGCTTTGGCTAAGGCCGAATCATGACCCAATCGACCGACGTAAAGCATAATAAAAACAAACGGTTTATATTTCTCTTTTAGGTTAACCGTCGACTCAGTCTTCATGAGGGACTCATAATTATTGAAACGTGGCAAAATAGACAAATCCACCGGAGCAAACTTCTGTTTGAGAGTATCGAGGATGGCTCTGGTATTAGTACGCACACTCGGACTTTTCTTCAAATTGTAATTGGCCAGGAGTTGGCGCCAGCGATTACTTTTTTTGTGCGCTTTGAATTCGTGACCAAGACAATTCTCAAGCACATGAACCTGAACTGGTCTATCATACTTTTTGCCCAGCCGAGCGGCCAAAAAAGCTGACTCAAAAGGATCGCGCGCCACTATCAGATCTGGTCTAAAGCCTTCGGCAAAAACTAACTGCTCAGCCGCTAAAGTCATGCCCGTAAAAGGTGTTCCCCACCAGTATGAGTGGGTGGCAGTATAAAGCCAAACATTATCTGACACCCGCAAGACAGGGGTTTTAGTCTTGATACCCGGCCGCAAGATCATAATATGCACCTCATCAAAAAGATCAGCGATGTTGGTATAGCCGTCAAGTGACTGTTGGGCTGGATTAAGCAGTGAGTCATCGCGCGAAATAAACAAAACTCGCGTTTCGTCTCGGTTGGTTTTAACCTCAAAGACAGGCTCATCTTTAATAGCCTCCGCCACTGAGATGTAGCGAGTAGTATCGTTTGCCTGGTCCTGTCGTTTGAGTGCGTACTCAAGACTGGAGCGCTCATGGTCTGAGGCATCAGTATTAAAAAGATCTCGACGTGCCATAACGCTATTATTATACCGCGAAACAGACCTAATCGACGAATCCTTTTGGGATATTAATATATTACTAGTGCATCCAGCAGGCCCCGACCGCTGGCCGCAGGGATAGCGAGGCATATGTTTTTATAAAGACAAACACTCGAGTGCGGCCGCAGCCAACTTATGAGCATCATGACGAATCAAACTACGCTTCAGAGAATCTCCCCGAACTGTTTTTATTACCTCAGTCGCCAGTAGTGGTAATGCCCGGACAACTGTTTCCTGACCCAGGTAATTATTTTCCACTGGATGGTCGCCCTCTTCTTGGTACTTAGCCAATAAATCTGGCGGTAAGGGGTCGGTGTTAAAAAGTAAGTAATCTGGTACTTTACCACTGTAGCGAACCAGCTCACTATGATGTTCGGCGGTATGAAAACCAACAGTCTGACCAGCTTTAGACATCAGATTTGAAACATAAATCACTTTGGCTTTTGATTCAGCCAAAGCCTCCTTGAAACCAGCAACGACGCAGTTGGCTAAAATACTGGTATATAAATCGCCAGGACCGAAGATAATTAAATCCGCCCCCGCTAGAGCCATTCTCGCAGCCTCAGTGATGGTGGCTTCTGGTGTCAAAGACAGCTCTTTAATCCGCAGAGCCCGACGGTGGTGATCGCTTATTTCATCAATCCCGTGCTCCCCGACCACTTCAAGACCGTCTTCATAGATAGCCTTCAGATGTACTTGGTCTGTCGTCACCGGGATGACCTTACCCTCCACCCGAAGTAGCGTAGAAGCCGCTTCAATAGCAGCGACCTCATCACCCAAAATATCAGTCAGAACCGTCAAAAATAAATTACCAAAATTATGACCGTCAAGACCCGTCCCCCGGTCAAAGCGATACAGAAAAAGCCGTCGCAGGAGAGCCTCATGATCGTCGCTCTCAGCCGCCAAGGCGGTCAGAGCGTTGCGGACATCACCGGCTGGCAGTTGACCAAATTCATCACGCAAACGTCCGGTTGAGCCACCAGAGTCGGCCATAGTCACGATGGCGGAGAGTGAGATGTGCTTAGTGTAGTGCTTCAGACCACTTAGGATAGTATGTGTACCGGTCCCGCCCCCAACCACGACTACCTGCTTTTTTTCTTTCATAACAGCCTATAACAAAAATCGTTGAGTAAAAGTTTTAGGCTTTAGCCAAGGTTGATTTTGGACTAGACCAGACAATTATAATAGCACCTATAATTAAGCTAGCGAGAGCCCAGTATGGCCACTTTTTACCCTGAGGCGAGGTGTTTTCGGGTGGAGTAAGCGCCGCATTATCTAAAATAGGGGCCGCTTCTGCCTCTGGCAAAAGCGACCCCTCTCCCGCCAAGGAATCTGTCTCCGCCGTAGCCATGACAAGGGACTTGGTCTGACTAATGGGACTAGGATCGATTGACTCGTCAGCCACCACTAAATCGGACGGCTGGACCGCGGTACCCAGCTGAACCAAACCTGGTCGATGCTCGGCGACTGGCCGCCTCGTCGCATCATAAAGAACCAAATAGCTAAGCAAACCATTAGTCTCGACTTTTGACCGCGGAATCGTAATTGTGCTTTTAGGCAAAAGGATAGTGTCTTTGGGTATCAGTAAACTTTTTTGGCCCTTAAGCAGATAACCAGAGAGATTTATTTCGTACTGAGCATTATTGTTTATTTGTACCGCACCATCACTGCCGCGCGAAAGAGAGAAGTTCACCGGCAAGACAGTGACAGTATCTCTAGCCATAACATCTCGACCAGCATACTGTGCGCGCACCGTGACGACATAAGTGCCTGGATACTCATAGCTATGGGTAGCCGTTTGTCCACGCTCCGCCGTGGCGTCACCAAAATTCCACACATAGCGCAGCGAACTAATAATAGTTTCACCCACACCTGAGGCAGTTACTTTAAAATCTAGTGGTTGATTGACGTAGACCTGACTAGGTAAAGGAAAGCTTAACTGGAGAGATGACTTAGGTTCTCGACTAAGAACCATCTGACTAGCGCCGTTACTACTTGTAACTACATTTGTATTTGTCGTCGTACTAGTAATCTCGTCAGCAGACTCATCATCTTCGTCATCACTGGTGCTAGTGATATTTTCTTTCCCCGGAGTCGGGGTACCAGTTTGCCAGCCCTGACTGGTGTACTGGGCAGTTTCTTTGGTTATATTATCACCGCCAATATTTTGCCAATCTTCTCCCCCAGCCACTTGATCGACAATATCACCGGTTGCATTTAAAAGTTGTAAGGTCGCTCCCGTATTTACCAAGGCTCCAGTGTAAATAAGAAAAGCCGTACCCGGAGCCGACTCGTCACTGGTCCGTTCCAGTACCACAAAACCACTAGCCGGCACTTCACCAGTAAGGATAATATTGAGGTTTTGGTTATCAGTCAGACGATAACCATCCACCACCACACTACTAGCACTGTCATTATATAGCTCAATCCATTCATGATTGGCCGAGACACCACTACCCATCCAGGCCACTTCATTAATACTGAGAGCGGCATAAGCTGACGCGGGCCAGCTACTTAACCTCAAGAGAAAGAAAAGTAGGTAGCGCGTCATAGGTATTAAGTGGCAAACGGCGATCTTTCGTTGCCTGGTGACTTAAACATCTTTTCGATTCGATTTGGGGCCAAAGGGTCATTAGCTACCTGACTATTATCCAATGAAGCAAAAGCTTGTTCCGTTTCGGCCACTAGTCTAGCCAACTCCGCTTTGGCCTGATCAGCTCCAGCTGAGGTTGAGGCCTGGTTGTTTGACTGAGACTCCACCTTAATTGGTTGGCTTGGCCTTGAACCTGAACCGCCGCCATCTGGTCTTTGCTTTGATGATGGTAATGACTCCTCTTTACTTGATGGCGGAGCACTTGCCTGTACCTGAGCCAGCGCTGAAGCTAGTTCAAGCTTAGCGGTCGGGCTACCCACTTTATTTTTAGTTTCTTCGGTCGAACCTTGATTTGAGCGTTCGGTCGTCTTACTTTCAGAATTACGACTCTTATCACTATTTTCTTTAGCACTAATAGAGGCCAAGACTGATCTAAGGTCAGCGAGAGCCGGAGAAGTCACGGGTGGTTTACTTTTGTCTCGCTCGGACCTGGCTGGCTCACGCGACTCCCGGGGAGCCCTTTGTTCTCGCATGGTTCGAGCCTCTCTCTCGGGCAAAGGTGGCTGTTGTCTTGGCACAGGGTCGCTCGTATTGTTCTCTACCGCCCGCGGTCGGTCGGGCAAGGCTGACTGAGGGGTAGGGACTCTTTCTTCCTGCGGGACCGGATTTTCGCGCGGTCGCTGCGGCGGTCTATCAGCTGGTTTACCATTACTACTGCCGCCATAGCTATTACCTCCGCCGTTACCGCTGCCATAAGCTCCACCATTGCCACTGCCATTACCACCACCATTCATTGGCCGAGGAGTGCCACCCCCGCCAGACTCAGACTTTTTCTTCACAGGCGGCTTTTCTACTGCGACTGGTGTATGCAAGTCAGTTACTAACTTATCAACTGTCTCGCGGTCCTTGGTGTAGTTGCGGCGACTAGCAGCAATCACCATATCTTTACAAGACACTTGTGGGTACTGGACCGGCGGCAAAGTCACCGCCGAGAACGGTTGAGAGCCAATCCCGTCAATCATGAGGGTGAGATAAATCTGGGCGAAGCCGAGATTCACCAAGTCAGCCGCTAAAAAGCGCGGGGTAAAAACTGTCTCCAGAACCTCAGCGTCAAAGGGACCAACTCGAAAAGCAACCGTCGTACCGACGTTACCAAAGACCGCATCACGTACCTCCTCTTCCATCTGTGCAATATACTGGTGGGCAATGATGAGGTTGAGGTGATACTTACGAGCTTCAGATAAGATGTTGGCAAAAGTAGCATTAGCAAAAGACTGAAACTCATCCACATAAAAATAGAAGTTCGGCATGGTCTTCATGACGTTGACCGGTAAGTCAGCCCGACTCATAGCGGCGAGGTAAATTCTCGTGGTGAGCATCGAACCTAAGAGGTTGGCGTTGGTCTCACCAATCAAACCCTTAGAGAGGTTCATGATGAGAATCTTCTTCTCATCCATGATGGTCCGGATATCGAAACTAGAGTGCGGTTGACCAATGATATTGCGAATAAGCGGGTTGCCAGTGAACTGGCCAATCTTGTTTTGAATTGCCGGTAGCGCTTCGGCCGCAAAACGGTCGGTGTAGTTGGCGAATTCTTCGGTCCAAAAAGCCTTCACGGCCGGGTCTTTGATATAAGCGACCACTTGATTGCGGTAGTTCTTGTCTGAGAATAATCGATTGACCGAAAGCAAGGTGGTGTCTGGATATTCAATCAGCGCCAACAAAGCGTTGGTGAGAATGTACTCCATACGAGCACTCCAGGCGTCGACCCAAATTTTCATAAAGGTCGACATGAGGCCCGACACCACCAAGTGACGCTTGTCTGGGTCGACGTCTTCCATGACGTTGAAGGATATCGGGTTGGCCGTATCAAACGGCGCAAAGTAGATGACGTCATTGACTCGGTGCTCAGGAACGTAATCAAGCAGTGTCTCTGCGGCTGAACCGTGCGGGTCAATAAAAGCCATCCCTTCGCCATTTGCGATATCTTGAGCCGCCATGTTCTCAAGCAAAGTCGACTTACCCATACCAGTCTTCCCTACCACATACATGTGACGTTGCCGATCTTTGGCTTTAATCCCAAACGGAATCTGCCGACCACGCGTATCGGTTTTGGCAAAGAAAGTAATTTTTTCCGGATCAAAACTCATAAGTTTGTGTTGTAAGTATAACACCGAAAAAGCCCCAGGACCTGACGGTCCTGGGGCTTTTTCGTTACTAGCGCGCGAAGCGCTCGGTGGCGTAGTTGTAGAGCTCTGTCACGTCAGACCCTCGATCATCTGATCCTAAAATAATAATTGCTAAAGTCCTAATTTCATCGCGCACCAGAATTGAGTGTAAGGTGACAGAAGTTTGCCCAGCAGCAATCGTTTCGCCAACTTTACCGCCAATAAAATTGTCTAGGTTTTCAACTTGGTTAAAATTTTCTAGCTCACCAAACTCACCACTGACATAGGCGGTTGGGAGATTTTGGTTGGCTGTCAATTCAAAAATAAACCGTCGGTTCGTATAGATGTACTGAGTCAAGCGCAAGAGATCACTGATCGAAGAAATATTTTCGGCACTGAGACCCGACGGATCTGCGAAACTCGTTTTGGTAAGACCTAACGCCTTGGCCTTTTCATTCATCAGCGTAATAAATCGCTCCCGTCCGAGCTGCGCGGCAATAACTTCGGCCGCCTCGTTTGAGGACTCGACCAAAAGCAATTGGAGCAAGCTATACATTGAAACCTTTTTTCTTTCACCAAGCCTAGGAATGAGAGACTGAACAAAAGTTGGCTGGGCAACTGCCACTGAGTTGTCGAGATTGATGTATTCGGCGGCAATCAAAGCCGTCATGAGCTTGGTAATAGAA
>JBGSWM010000081.1:0-3778 GCA_041752435.1 Minisyncoccia bacterium
GATAATTGTCTCTTGATTTTTATAGGCTGACGGAGCCTTGAGGGAACCATCCAGTTTTAGACTAGCCAGGGCTGGCTTTATATCTAACTTCTTTAAACCCCGATCAATCCCCTGACTGACGGTAACACTAATACCGGCTCGATCAATCACTGTCGCGCTAATTAAGCTGACGTAAAAATCTAACTTGCCTTGTTTTTTCAACTCCTTGGCTCGGAGAAAAATCGCAAAGCGATTTTTCTCCGACACTTGTTTGGAATCCCCGACTCCGGGAATTAGGTTCCAATCGAAGCCCTGCGGCACCACCGCCACCCCAACGGCCACCGGACCAGCCAAAGGCCCTCGACCAGCTTCATCCACCCCAACCAGCGCTTTTTTCATAACCTAGTATAGCAGTCGCAAAAATTATAAATTTGTTATACTGATGACCCATGACGTCGGAAAATAAAATCGAAGCCCAGTTTATTCACCTGCATGTTCACACGCATTTTTCCCTCCTCAATGCCCTTCCGACCCCGAAAGAGCTAGCGGCCGCGGCCAAAGCTGACGGACAGACCGCTTTGGCGATTACCGACAATGGCGCCCTCTATGGCGCCATTGATTTCTACAAAGCCTGTACCAAAGAAGGTATCAAACCAATTATTGGTCTTGATGCCTACCTCTCTCCACGTACTCGCCATGATAAAGAAGCGATTGATAAGCCCCGCGCGCGCCTAGTCCTCTTGGCCAAAACTTTTGCTGGCTACCAAAACCTCATCCGCTTAGTGACCGACTCCAATCTCGAAGGTTTTTACTACAAACCCCGGCTCGACGAGGAACTCTTAAAAAAATATGCTTCCGACCTAGTCTGCATCATCCCCTCTTTTGCTGGTGAAGTGGCCAAGGCTTTTAAGGATGAAAATCCCGAACGAGCGGCCGAACGACTCGATTGGTACAAAAATGTTTATGGCGAGAATTGTTATCTAGAAATCACCCATCATCCTGAGGTCCTAGATCACCAAAAAGTTCAAGGGCAGATCCTAGAGCTAGCGCGCGCCGCTGGCATCCCGCCGGTGGCGGCTCATGATGTCTACTATCTCAAGCCAGAAGACAAGGTGGCGCGCGAAGTTCTGATCAAGATCCAAAACGGTGGTGTCGTCGACACGACTAGTGATATGGACTCGGGAGAAGACTTCTCCTTTATTACCCAAGCCACAGCAGCCGAATACTTCAAAGATATACCAGACGCCCTCGAGAATACAGTTAAGATTGCTGATACTTGTAACGTGGAAATTGAAATTGGTACCCATTGGTATTTCCCTGACTACCCAATTGAGAGCGGAAAGAATCCTGATGATGAGCTGCACGATGAAGCCTATGCGGGATTGACTTGGCGGAAGCTTGATAGGAGTGACGAAGAGGTCACCAAGCGTCTTGATTACGAACTCGAAGTCATCAAAAACAAAGGCTATGCCAAATACTTCTTGGTGGTAGGCGACCTCCTACGCGAAGCTCGCGAGCGAGGTATTCTCACCACCATTCGTGGTTCGGTAGCAGGCTCACTCACCACCTATGTCCTTGGTATTACCAATGTAGATCCGCTGGAGTACAAACTACCTTTCGAACGTTTCCTAAATCCCGAACGACCCTCAGCCCCAGATATTGATATGGACTTTGCTGATAATCGACGCGACGAAATTATTGAGTATGCTAAAACCAAATACGGCGCTGACAAAGTGGCCCAGATTGGTACCTTCGGTACTATGATGGCTCGCGCGGCCGTGCGCGATGTTGCCCGAGCGCTCGGCCACCCTTATTCAACCGGCGATCGGATTGCCAAGCTTATTCCGATGGGTAGCCAAGGTTTTCCGATGACGATTGAGAAGGCGCTCGAGATTGAGCCTGACCTCAAAGACTTATATAAGAAGGATGCCGAATCGCGCGAGGTAATAGACTTAGCCAAGCGTATTGAAGGACGAGTCCGCCATCTTGGCGTCCATGCCGCCGGAGTAGTGATTGCCCCCGAGCCACTCAATCAGTTTGTTCCCATTCAGCCCGACCCTAAGTCTGGTAAATTCATCACTCAGTACGAGATGAAGAGTGTCGGCGAAGATGGTGTCGGCCTGTTGAAGTTCGACTTTCTCGGCATCAAAAACCTAGCTATCTTGGCTGATGCCGTAAAGCGTGTCCGGAAGATCAGAGACGTCGAAGTCGATATTGAAAATATTCCCCTGAATGACCAAAAAACCTTCAACATTCTGGCCCGCGGTGAGACGATGGGTCTCTTCCAGCTCAACGGTTCGGGTATGACCGCCTTTCTCAAGCAACTCAAGCCGACCACTATTCACGATATCAATGCCATGGTGGCTCTTTATCGTCCTGGACCGATGGAATCTATTCCTCAGTATATTGAGCGTAAGCACAATCCAAGCCTAGTCACTTATCTCGATCCGCGCCTAGCTGATGTGCTCGACCGCTCTTATGGCGTCATTACTTACCAAGATGACGTCATGGCGATTGCGCGAATCCTCGCCGGCTACAGCTGGCTTGAGGCTGACATGCTCCGTAAGGCGATGGGTAAGAAAATTCCTGAAGTGATGGCCGCCGAAAAGGACAAGCTCCTGACCGGCTTCGTCGAAACTGGCAATCTCTCACCCAATCTCGCGCAAAAGCTCTGGAGTCTAATCGAACCCTTTGCGGCCTACGGTTTCAACAAAGCCCATGCAGCGAGCTATGGCCGAGTCGCCTACCAAACAGCTTACATGAAGGCCAACTTTCCGGTCGAGTATATGTCTGCCGTCCTCACTGCTGACTCCGGCGACAACGATAAGGTGGCCGAAATCATCCGCGAGTGTGAACGAATGGATATTGAAGTACTCCCGCCTGATATTAATGAATCTTTTGCAGATTTCTCTGTGGTACCTGGTAAACAGACCATCCGGTTCGGGCTGACTACCATAAAAAACTTCGGCTCCGGCATCGCTGACGCTATCATCGCTGAACGCAAAAAATCCGACCCCTTTACTTCCCTCTCCAATTTTCTGACTCGTATCCACGACCGCAACCTCAACAAGAAATCTCTCGAAGCATTAATTATGGCCGGGGCCTTTGACTCACTGGGTGACCGCGGACAAATGTACGCCAACCTCGACCGTTTACTCGCTTTCAACAAAGAACACGTCGCTGGTAAAGAAGCAGCTCAAGACTCGCTCTTCGGTGGACTCGGAACAGAAGAAACCATCAAACTAGACGAGGCTGAGGCCATCCCCAAAACCCAAATGCTTATCTGGGAGAAGGACTTACTCGGTGTTTATGTCTCGGGCCACCCCCTTGATGCCTTCACTGAAGAATTAAAGAAGCGACCGACTATTGGCTCCATCAAAAAAGCCGTTGAAGAAAAAGACGAACTGGCTGTGCTGCGTATGAAAGGAGATCTCGTGACCGCCGGGATGATTATCGGTGTCCGCGAGCTTCTAACCAAAAAGGGTGATCGGATGGCTTTTATTGCTCTGGCTGACACTCGCGACCAAATAGAAATGGTCGCCTTCCCTCGTACCTATACCGAACTAAAAGAAGTCTTAGTCGAAGGTAACTGTATCGCTATCAAAGGCAAGCTCACTATCCGCAACAACGAACCTTCAATCGCCCTTGATCGCGCCAAACTGCTTAGCTCTACCCCGCCCAGTACATAACAAAGATAATAATCAATCGCCCAAGGAAACCTGGTAGCGGATTCCAAATCCAAAATATTTTTACCCGAAACTAAATCCCACCTAAATATACCTGTTAACAGGTATATTTA
>JBGSWM010000082.1:0-3757 GCA_041752435.1 Minisyncoccia bacterium
AGAATCATTTTTGTCCTAGAGACATGCCGCAGGAACTTGTGTCCGAGGCCCTTACCAGCTGAAGCACCCTCGATAAGACCAGGGATATCCGCGAGAACAAAACCGAAGAGGTCGCCTAAGTGTGGTTCGAGAGTAGTGAAAGGATAATCACCCACTTTGGCTTTGGTATTAGTAAAGGAATTAAGCAGAGTGGACTTACCAGCGTTTGGTTGCCCTACTAGACCGACATCCACCACTAGTGAAAGCTCGATCTGGAAGACTCCCGCCTCGCCGGGACGTCCTTCAGTCGATTCTTCGGGTGAGCGATTGGTAGCCGTCTTGAACTGCTCGTTGCCAATACCACCACTTCCCCCTTTCAGTATCTTGATGGTCTCACCTTCGGTCAGAAGTTCGTATTGTCTCTCGCGCTCGACATCGGTCACCAGTGAACCAACTGGTACGTCGATAATCATATCTTCCCCATTCTTGCCGAACTTACTCCCACCCATCCCTTCCTGCCCTGACTCGGCCTCAAAGTATTTGTCGCCGGTGTACTTAGATAATAGATTCACGTCACGAACAGCCCGGAGAAAGACATCCCCGCCTCGGCCGCCGTTACCGCCAGCTGGACCAGCCATTGGTCGAAATTTTTCGTGTCGCCATCTGGTGACACCATTCCCCCCATCGCCAGCTTTAATATTGAGCGTTAATGAATCGATAAACATGGCTACAGTGATACCACGAAGCTAGCCTAAAGTACAGGTGTAACGGCCTTTACCGAAGACGCTACAGCGACTTCAAAAGTCTACCTAGTTCCCCTTGCTTAGAGTTTGTCGGACCCTCACTACTCATGACTCGATAGCAGATCACTGCCTAACCAATGAACTTGGGGCGAGTCAGTCAGTCGGCAGTCTAATTCTAAGCCCGGTTTAATTTCCATCCCCCCACGACGGTCAGGTAAAACAAAACACCCACCAGAGTGGTGGGTGTTTTGTTTTGCTTTAGAATTTATCAGTGTCTAAAAAACCTTTGTTTTGCTAGTTAGGTCGTTACTTAATGTAGCGATTGCCGATGGTACTAACAATACTGACAATAATTGAACCAAAGAAGGCCGGCCAAAATCCCGCCACGGAAAAGCCATCGATGAAGGACGCGGCGAACCAAAATAGGCTGGCATTGATGACTAAGACAAATAGTCCAACCGTAATGATTGTGACTGGTAAGGTCAAAATGATTAGAATCGGGCGAATTATCAAGTTGAGCAATCCGAGCATAATGGCCGCAATCAGAGCCGGGTAGAAACCGTCGACATTAATGCCTGGCACATAGTTGGCCACGACTAGTAGCGTCAGGGTGGTGAGGAGTAGTCTGGTGAGTAATTTCATAGTTTACTTATTTACTAGCTTATAACCTTGAGCCAGGAGAGCTTCAGCCTTCTTGAATTTAAGAGTTTGGGTGTCAGTACCATTGGTAACTGTCACTAAGTCATTGCGGCCGGGTAAATTAGTGGCCACCACCGTCTTGCTACCGGCCGCCGCGGCTGTAGTCTCCCCAGCCGCTGCCTGAGCCGCTTCGGCTTCCTGTCTTTTCTCAGCTTCCTCTCGTTCGACCAAAACTGGTTGTAGACGAGGAATGATTTCGTTTATTCGATCATAAACTACTACTTGCATCTCTTTGAACAGACGAGTGCCTTCCTTGCGATACTCAATCAAAGGATCACGCTGACCGTAGGCACGGAGATTAACACTATTACGGGTATAGCTCATCACCTCCAGGTGTTCAACCCAAAGCGTATCAATCATCTGCAGAGCAAATCGTCTAAATAGATTGTAGAAGACCTCTTCACCAAGCTCAGCTCGCTTGGCCTTAAAAGCCGCTCCGCCATCAGGAGCCAGTATTTCGGTTTCTTCCATCATCTTCATCACTTCCTCTCTATCCTCACAAAGAAGCTGGTGGCGGCGAGTATAGACCACCTGACGCTGTTGATTAAGGACGTCATCATAAGCCAAAATCTGCTTACGGGAATCAAAGTGGAAACCTTCAATTCTCGTTTGGGCACTCTCGAGCGAATTGGAAAGCATCTTCATCTCAATCGGCTGATCTTCTGGAATCTTAAAGGTCCCCATCAAACTCTTGACTCGATCGCCACCAAACACGCGCATTAAGGAATCGTCCATCGAAACATAAAACTGCGTCTCACCCGCGTCCCCCTGGCGCCCGGCTCGACCACGTAGCTGATTGTCGATGCGTCTGGCTTCATGACGCTCCGTACCAAGCACAAATAAGCCACCCAAGGCCTTTACCGCCTCGACTTGCTCTGGGGTCGCTTCTGGACCACCGAGCTTAATATCGACACCACGACCAGCCATGTTGGTCGCTAGGGTAACCGCCCCGATCCGTCCGGCGGCGGCAATAATCTCACCCTCTCGTTCGTGGTTTTTAGCGTTTAGCATAGTATGCGGTACCCCAGCCTGCGAGAGCGCCTGTGAGAGCCGTTCGTTTGATTCAATGGAGGCGGTACCAACCAGGATCGGTTGCCCTTTAGCATGAACTTCTTTTACTTTACTGATGATAGCGGCAAACTTACCTTTTTCATTCTGGTAGATAAGGTCGTTATGGTCGAGACGAGCAATTGGTCGATTGGTTGGTATCGGTATGACTTCGAGGTTATAGACAGTGAAAAACTCTTCCTGGCTAGTCAGAGCCGTACCGGTCATACCCGACAACTTGCCATACATACGGAAGTAATTTTGATAGGTCACTGAAGCAAAGGTTTTTGATTCCTGCTGAATTTTTACGCCCTCCTTAGCCTCGACCGCCTGATGAAGGCCGTCAGACCAGCGTCGGCCCGGCTGTAAGCGGCCAGTGAACTCATCCACAATTACTACCTCACCGTCTCTAACTACGTACTCCTTATCTCGGGTAAAGAGAGCCTTGGCCCGGACGGCAGTCTCTAAGTGATGGACATATTTAATACCCTTCTCAGTATAAATATTATCAATCCCTAAGAGCTGTTCAGCGGCTTCAATGCCGGCGTTGGTAAGAGCAATGCTCTTTAGTTTTTCGTCAATGGTAAAATGCTCCTCTACTTTAAGCTTAGCAGCAATCGCCGAAAACTGATCATAGAGATTCTCTCCATCTTTACCAGGAGCGGAAATAATCAGCGGTGTTCGCGCCTCGTCAATCAAGATTGAGTCGATTTCGTCGACAATAGCATAAGCATAGCCTCGCTGACGTAGGTGCTCCGGATTGTATTCAATATTATCGCGCAGGTAATCAAAGCCAAACTCACTGTTGGTACCGTAAGTGATGTCGGCCGCGTAAGCTTCTTGCCTGGTACAAGGGCGCAGGAATTCGTAGACCACCTTATAAGACCCGACCTCATCACGTAACTCATCTTTCTCAGCGTGACTAGGATCATAGAGATAAGAAGCGTCATGATTCACTACGCCAACACTAAGACCAAGCGCCGTATAAATCTGCCCCATCCACACCGCGTCACGACGCGACAGATAATCGTTGACAGTCACTACATGTACACCCTGGCCCGAGAGGGCATTAAGAGCGGCTGGTAAAGTGCCAACCAAAGTTTTACCTTCACCCGTGCGCATCTCGGTGATCTTGCCGCGATGTAAAATAACTCCACCGATTAATTGGACGTCATAGTGCCGTAGACCAAGCGTGCGCTTGGCCGCTTCTCTGGTGAGCGCAAAGACCTCCACCAAAACCTCATCAAGCGACTGACCACTTCGGACCCGCTCTTTTATGGCCGCAGTTT
>JBGSWM010000083.1:0-7413 GCA_041752435.1 Minisyncoccia bacterium
TTACCGAGCATTTCAAAAAACGTCGTGTGTCGGTTATCGCCCACTTCTTCGATATCATTGGCACGAAAGCATTTTTGTGAGTCAGTCAGACGAGCTCCTTTGGGATGTGGCTCACCCATTAAGTATGGAATAAGCGGTTGCATACCACTACCGGTGAAGAGAGTGGTTGGATCGTTCTCTGGTACTAAAGCCGCCGACGGGATGATTTTGTGGCCCTGCTTAGCCATAAAGGCCAAGTACTTATTCCTGATGTCATTACCATTCATATAATAATTACCGTTATTTGAATTATCGCACTATAGCAAAAATCCTGATTATTGCGAGAGGAGGCTGCCGAGGGAGGCGGCACACTCTGGCCCGTGGCAGGTGAAGAGAGAGGTTGGTGAGTAGAACATTATTTCCATAATGTAGCCGGCGGCAATTAGAATTAACCCAATAAAGGTCAGTACCCGCTCCTGTTTGTAGGTCAGCATTACACCCCGATCAATCCGGTGTTCTTTGACCATTGTGTGGTGCATATGAAGCACAGCTAATACGACTAAGACTTTACCAAGGACACCGAGAGTTAGACCCCAAAATAGAATATTCATAGTCTGAGTATACTACATCTTTGTCCGCTTTCGTTTATTTACCAACTTGGCAAATGTTTGAATATCCTTCTCGTGTTCCTTGAGGGCGAGAGTAAAAGTCTCGGGCTTCGTGGTATCAATATCGATACGCTTGAAGATATTAATCACCGTATCTGACGACCCGGCGGTCAGGAAAGTGTCGATTTCTTGCCGGTAATTATTGTCTTCTTTATAGCGCTTGGCCATGACCGAACTCATCAGGTGGCCAAAGGTGTAAGAGTAGACATAAAAACCATACCGGAGGTGTGGAATATAGACATACGAAGCACCGTCCTCAGGTCTGACCATTACTGCCTTGCCGAGGTACGAAGTCAAGTGTTTGTACATACACTTCTTTAGTTCGTCGTGAGTCATGCTACCTTTCTCGGCAATGGTGCTGTGAATCTCGAATTCACAATTAAAGAAGGCAATCTGCCTCTGCATGGTGGCGATGTCACGAGTGATTTTGTCATGGAGTAGGACAATTTTTGTTTCTTCAGCCGCGCTAGCGATGATGGCATTGAAAACTAAGTTTTCAAACAGCGTACTAGCCGTCTCGGCGGCAACGATGGAGTGTCCGTCGTATAAAGGAGAATTAGTGGCTGATCGAGTGGCGTGGATTGCATGACCCATCTCGTGGGCTAGGGTCTCAAGTGCTTTTAAGGTACTGGTATGGTTGAGCATGACTTGGACTGGATGTCCGGTCTGGTCAGACATGAAAGCCCCACCGCGCTTCCCTTTCTTCGGAAAGACATCGAGTTGGCCATTCTTGATCATCTGGTCAAAAATCTGACCATAAAGTGGATTAACATCATAAAAGACATCACGGCAAATAGTCAGGGCTTCAGCGAAATCAATTTCTGGCTCCTGGCCAATCGTGTCGTACTTCTGCGAGTAATCAATGGTAGTGACTCCGTGGTAGGCCGCTTTGAGTTGATAGAATTTGCGACTAAGAGCAAAACCCTTATCTGACATAGTAGCGACTAGGGTCTCAATACTCTTCTCATCATGCTCATATGCTAGAGCGGTAGCACTGTAGGGTTTTTCATAGCCTCGAAGTTCATCTTCGGTGCGGACATCAGTGATGATGGCGTTAAACTCGTGTTCGGCCGGAATCCCGAAGGTATCAATTTTCTCGATCAGGAGTCGCCAGAGTTTGGGCTTCTCAGCGCTTTTCAAGGTTTCGATCATTTCAAACGCCTCTGGTAAGTGCAGGGTTTTGCCAGCATAAGTAATCGTACTAGTACTTACTAATTTATCAGTCATTTGCTGCCAGAGGAGAGATGACTGCGCGCTTTTGAGACGAACTATTTTTTCTTCGGCTTCAGTTAGGTCGTGTTTGGCACCCTTAAAAAGTTGAGTCAGATAGTAACGATAGGGTTTGAGAACAGGTTCCTTCAGCCAAGCTTTTTGGGTTTTGGTGGGAATTTTACCCAACTCGAGGGTGAAAAATAAAATACTGTCAGTCGCTTTACGTAGGCGCTTACGCAGAAGTGATAGTGCTTTTTCTGCTTCGTCATCGTGAGCATCGAGCTCGGCCCGTAAGCTAAAGTAGCGTCCTGGCTTGCTAAGTCTGGGATCTCCCGCTAGTCGTTCGTAGTCGGCTAAGGCCTTAGCTAAGACGTTGGCATCGCTAGTAAAGGCCTTGGTTTTCCAGCTCTTGGCAAATCTGTGGTAGGTATTAACTGCGTGCTCAGTGTCCTTCTCTATCTCTGGATCTTGACCATTTTTATAATACAGACCACTTAAATTCCAACTGGTTTGATAGATATCTAGTTTCGGCAAATTGGGGTTTGGTTGATATGAAATAGCTGACGTGGACTTTGTCTTTTTTGACATGGTGGAAGGAATTTTGAGTTAGGTTATCTTAAATATTTCGTATCGTCATTTTGTTCGGCCATTTCTAAGAAGCTTTGATACTCTTCAAAAACGTGATTGAACTCGGCTAAAACTGGGCCGTCTAGACGACTATTAATCACATTGGCAATTTCCTTGTAGGCAATCAAACGCTCCTCGAAGTTGTTGCCGAAATCTTGAGCAAAGCGCTCAGGGTGATCGTGGTAATCTTCGACAATCGTGCGTAGATTATGCATTTTGTCAGCCGCCGCAATTAGGACTGCTTCTTTAGGTGCTTTTTTTAATTGCTTTACATACTGCTGCTTTTTATCGCTCCAGCTTAGACGCTTCTCGGGAGTACTTTGTGGTTCCGTTAGTGCTTCCACTAGCTCACTCACTCGCCCACCAAAGTCTTCGTGTAGCTCGTCTAAAGTATAGTCGGTGTCCTCTAAGGTGTCATGGAGCAGGGCAGCAATCACCACATCCTCATCATCGGTATAGTCCATTAAAGTAAAGGCAGTGGCCATTAGGTGTGTGATATATGGGAATGGCATCGATCCTTTACGAAGTTGATTTTTGTGGAGTACGGCAGCAGCGCGAATGGCCTGCTCTATGCGATAGGAATACATATAAACTAGTGTATCATTTCTTTGCCCTCAAACAACAGCTTAATCCAAACCTTGGTCTAACTGCTTCTCGTGATCAAAAACCTTCTCTCACTAGGAGTTTTCGTTTCGCCCCTTCACCACCACGGTTGTATCCGCCGAGCTGGCCGTTGGCTCTAATGACGCGATGACAAGGTATAGTGGGGTCAAAGTTCTGACTCATTATCCTAGCGACGTGGCGCGCCGCCTTACTATTTCCGGCTCGTTTGGCCACTTCACCATAGGATAAAGCTTGGCCCGGGGGAATCTGCCTCACTACCGCCTTAATCTTGATAGTCAGTGGGGTATCAACCCTCTCTTCCCTAGGCCTTTTTGCTGGCATGATGAAGTTTAATAAGAGTTTTCCCACAGGCTTCGCGGTAGGGGCAAAACTCACAGTTTGGTCCAACTGGTGGTACATGCTCGGCCGATAGACAAGTCTTGATGGCTGGCAGAGTCTCGTCTATCCAGCTCGTGTCACCCGTACAGGGTATAACTGTCGTCTCAAACTCTAAATGGTCGGCAAATTCGTCGCCGTCACGCTTGGCATTGGCGTAGACAAAGTAGCCGGTGTCAGAGACTTTGAAGCCATTTTGACGCAGCAGCCACTGATAGACACCCATCTGACGACGATAGGAGTCTTCCCAACCACTATTGCTAAGGCTTTCAATTCTCTCTTCCTTAGAGGTCGCTTTGTAGTCGACTACTATCAGATTACCTTCTTTATCTTCCCAAATATCGTCGACAGCGCCAGAGATGGTAAAGCCTGTCTCTTTGTGATCATGAGTAATACCGGAGAAGTTGTCGCGCCACTCATCCAGTTTGGCGTGAGTATAAGGAATAGCGTCAATGCTATTCTCGATCATCAGGGGATGAGGTTCCTTGGCTTGGCGGTAGGTATCAAACTCCTTTTTGAATAATTCATCGACAGCAATATTAAGCGTAAAGGATGGTCCGCGGGGTCTGGCGGTGCCGTATTTATTGTCTAAATAAAAACATCTTGGACACTCCACAAATAGTTCTATCTTGGAGCGAGAAAGCTTCCATTTCTTGCCCGCGTAGTTCCAGTCGGCACTGCGGTGCGGATTATATTGTTTTTTGAATTCGGCCATATGGTTATTGTAGCAAAGTCTTGGTGAAAATCCTCGACTGAAGATAGAAAAAGCCCCAGAAGGGCTTTTTCTACACATAAGTAAGTTAAAGAATTGGCTACTAGTTCGTCCAGAATGCCACGTCCGCTTGCGGCGTGGATGAATGGACAATAAATAGGTAACAGCGGAGCTGTTTCTTCTGCTAGAAAAAACACCCTGATTCCAGTCGCGTAATGCCCCATCGGCTTGCCGCGGGGATAGCGAGCTGGATGTTTTTACTTGGCGGTAAAGGTAGAGAAAATAGTATCAATCTGCACATCTTCGGCAATATTGAATTCACGGTCACCATTTTCTTGGTAGACCACCACCGCGTACTCTTGTCCAGCCTTGGTAGCGCGCAGGAGAGAAATTTCCGCCGGGACTAGACCTTGCTCCTCACTGAAGCGTACTACGCCAAGGAGGCCACCGAGTTGACCGTCCACATAATCTCGCACACCAATCCAACCTTCACTAACTGGATAGGTCGCAGCTGATAGAGTTACTAAGTCACTAGCTGGCTGATCTTTAACACTAATCTTACCATCACCAACGGCTAGAACTGGCTTCTCAACTACCACTACGTCGCTGTCTTCGACGTTAGTCTCTGGCTCCTCTTCTGAAGATACTTCACCTTCTTCGGCACTTTCTACTTCGCTTTCTGTTTCGACGTTGTCGGTTGGTGCTGGACCTGAGAATGCCCAGACCAGAAGTCCGCCGATGAGTAGACCAACTACAAATGAGACCACTGTCTTCTGTCCTTCTTGTATTTCTTCTGCCATATGATTGTTTGAATTGCTGAATTTGTTGTAATAAAACAATTTTATCACACCCCGTCTGGTCTATACTATTGACACTATAGATTATCTAGGTGTTTATATTAGTACCGAGGATTTGTCTCACTTCCTCCTCAACGGCTAATTTTTTACTAGCTGAAAGATGAAGATTGTTTAAAATAGCCTTATTATCCAATATATCTTTGCAGACAATAAAACCACTCCCCATGAGGATGCTCTTTTGACTAGCATTCAGACTCTGGAGCACAGTGACAGGGTAGAGTCGGTGTCGCTGTAAGAGGTCATGCAAGTTATTGTGCTTAGGATATGTCCAACTGAGCAGTTTGACCCCGACACATTCACAGTATTCTTCAACTGCTGAAGTAAACTTAGTGTTAGTTACTAGCCAAAATTCTTTAATGGTACAAATATCATCTTGGCAAATCTTTATGTCGCGTAAATCCATTAAGCGAGCGTAGGAATACAACGCCACTTGTAAATCAGTCTTAGTGCCGGGTCGTGAGTGGAATTTGGCTTCACCGACGAAGCTGTGCTTCTCGTTGAAGGCGGTGAAGTCAATCTCGTGGAGGGCACAGTGACCTCTAATGGTTACTCCGGTATCGACTTGGTAACCCTCGGCCGTAAAAAGTCTGCCGAGTAGAAGCTCAAACGGAAAACCAGTTGGTCCGATATTGAAAAGGGCTCGGCGCAGTGAGTAGCGAGCCGCAATCGGCATCTCTCTCTCGCGCAGGAGTGAGAAGGCTCGACGATAAATTTCCTGAGTTTTGATACCATCAAATAGTTCGTTTTGAATTTGATTGACGATTGTATCTATCTCATCCGGATTGGCTCCGGCTCGGCGCAAAGAGCGTCTCAATTTCTCGACTTTAAAGAACTCGACATTACCATCGGCTTTGGTGACCTCGATGTGCATTAGGCTATGATACCACCACCAAGGCAGAGAGAGCCTCGATATAATACACATGATTGTCCGCTGACAATTGATTCGGTTGGACTCTCGAGCGTGAACTTGAGCTCTGTCTTTGAAATTTCTACCACTTTAATCAAAAATGGCGTCTGTCGATAGCGAGCTTGAGCTTCTAGGGTGTCGCCAACAGCTAAGGGTTGTCGCAGGACAGGATTCTTTAAGACCACTTCTTTAGCGATGATTGATTGAGGCTTCTCTTGACTAGCGATCACGATATTCTTTTCGATGTCTTTAGCAATAACGTAGTAGGGTGAGCGCTCACTATCTTTGGTGGTGATGGTTAGGCCGTGTCTTTGTCCTGGAGTGTATATCAGGGCACCGCTATGGGTCCCAATGATCTCGCCTTGTTCGTTTTTTACCACACCGGTTTCTAACTTGGTGTAGTGCGAGAGGAACTCTTTAATATCGACATGACCAAGGAAGCAAATTCCCTGGCTGTCTTTCTTCAGAGCGGTGGGAATATTGACTGCTCTAGCTTCGCTTCGGGTTGCTTCTTTAATGGTGTCACCAATGGGCAGTAGCGTGTAAGCCAGTTGCTCCTTCGTGAGAGTCCACAAGAAATAACTCTGGTCTTTGTTGGTATCGATGCCACGATGTAGCTCGACCCCGCTCTCCGTATCTTTGCGTCTGGCGTAGTGGCCAGTGGCGATATAGTCAGCTTTATGCTCTTTGGCAAAACGCAAAAAAGCCCCGAACTTAACTTCTTTGTTGCACATAACATCAGGGTTGGGGGTACGGCCGGCGAGGTACTCGGCAATAAAATAATCAGCTACCCCATCTTTGTATTCCTGTTCAGCGTCGCAGGTCAGAAATGGAATCTCCAGGTGAGCCGCGACGCGCATAGCATCAAGACGTTCCGCCTCCCAGTTGCAGACTAGCCAGTTTGGGTGCCAGACTTTGATAAAGACACCAACCACATCAAAACCCTGCTTCTTGAGCCTCAAAGCAGCGACAGAGGAGTCTACCCCGCCCGATAAACCCACAAAGACTCGCGGATTAGTTTTCATTCCTTTAGGCTATCAAGCCATTGACATTAGCGCAAGTACCTGGCGATATTCAAACGATGCTGATCAAAGTTTTCGGCAAAATGGAAGACGCCATCAGCGTCGGTGATGTAGTAGAAAAAGTCTGTATCAGCTGGTTCCAGGACCGCTTGAATTGCTGTGAGGCCAGGATTTCCAATTGGTGTTGGTGGAAGGCCAGGATAAAGATAGGTGTTATATGGTGAGTCGATCTCTAGGTCGCTCGGGACTAAATCCTTTAGCGGTTTATCAAGCACGTACTCGATCGAAGCGTCAGCCTGAAGTGCCATACCGATCTCTAGTCGGTTCTGGAGCACACTCGATACCATTTTCATGCTTGATTCAGCATTGGCCTCGCGCTCAATGATTGAGGCTAAGATAATGACCCCGTCCTCCCCGAGAGGGTGGGTGC
>JBGSWM010000084.1:0-9085 GCA_041752435.1 Minisyncoccia bacterium
TTTCGTCGGCCTTTTCTTGACTGACTTTGAAGCCAAGTATTCTCGCTTCAATCCAAACTCAATTATTAGTACGGTTAACCGTACTAAGCAGTTCGCTCAGCCTGATAGGACTACTATTGAGCTACTTACCCTAGGACAACAACTCTACCTTGATACCGATGGTGTCTTTAATATCTTAGTCGGTGAACACCTAAATGCTCGCGGTTACGATGCCGAATACAGCTTCACCCCCAAGGAACCGCCCAAGACCCTGCCTTCTCCGCTTGAATCTTTATCTATCATGCATGATAGAATCACCATCACCGCTGGTCAACTCGATCTCGGCGGCTATGGTAAAGGTTTTCTAATCGATCGTTTGACCGACTATTTACGCGGACTCGGTTTTAGATATTTCCTCATCAATGGTGGCGGTGATATGTATGCCACCAGCGACCATGGTGAACCGATCACCATTTACCTCGAACACCCTAGTCTCCCGGGCACTTATATCACAGAGACCACTCTCAAAGACCAAGGCTTCGCCGCCTCAAGCACCCACAAACGCCGCTGGAAAGTGTCTGGCCAAGAATATTCACATATAGTCGATACCACCGCCAAAAAAGCAGTGTCAACCAGCGACGAATTTGGTCTCTACACCAAGGCGCCAACAGCAGCCACCGCCGACGCTTGGGCTACCACTCTACTGATCTCAAACCCGCAAGCGCACCAAGCCGCCCTAAGCAAAGCCAATGTCGCCTTCGCCCGCTTCAACTCCACGACCAGCACCCTCCAAAAAAGCCCCGAATTTTAACACCTATCCCGAGGTCCTTCCTCGGGATAATTCGCGACGAGATGCCTATAACAGAACGGTCACTTGGTTTTGACTGACTTCGAGCGTGCCGCCGGTGACGGCAAAGGTCTCACTGGTGCCATCAGCCTGGCGGGCCGTGATGGTGCCAGCACGCAGAGCGGACATGAGTGGAGCGTGGTCGGCCAGAAGAGTCATCTCCCCTTCGCTACCAGGCAGGGTCACAGAGACAACTGGACCAGAAAAGACCGGCGCGTCGACACGAGCGATAATTAGGTTTAAGATTTTTTGTTCAGCCATATAGTTTATTTGATTTAGCTTACTTTCTTTTGTGATTTCAAAATTTAGGAGCGTCGGTCTTTGATTACCAGAGAGTTAAGAGAATAGTTAAGATGCGAGGCGGGCGAGAAAAATAATGTGAGGTGTACTCTAATGTACAGTGAGCATTATTTTTCCAAGCCCAACAAAGCAGATTGGCTATTATCTTAACTCGTAACCTCATCAATTCCTCCTTTCATGTAGAAAGCTGATTCATTCTTATCATCATGCTTTCCATCCAAAATCTCGCCAAAACCGCGCACTGTATCCTCCAGTGAGACATACTTACCTGGCGCGCCGGTAAATACCTCCGCCACTGAGAATGGTTGACTCATGAAGCGTTGAATCTTGCGAGCACGGTAAACAGTCTGTTTGTCGTCTTCTGAGAGTTCTTCAATACCAAGGATAGCAATGATGTCTTGTAGATCCTTGTAGCGCTGGAGAGTCTGCTTCACACCCTGGGCTACGCGGTAATGTTCTTCACCAACAATCATTGGATCAAGCGCCGTTGAGTTACTTTCGAGTGGATCAATCGCTGGATAGATACCCAAAGACGCCAGTTGACGAGAGAGAACCACTGTCGAGTCCAGGTGAGAGAAGGTAGTGGCTGGGGCCGGGTCGGTCAAGTCGTCAGCTGGTACGTAGACCGCCTGCACTGAGGTAATTGAACCCTTCTTAGTTGAAGTAATACGCTCCTGCATCTTACCCATTTCCTCTGCCAGCGTTGGCTGATAGCCTACCGCGGAAGAAACGCGCCCTAAGAGTGACGATACTTCTTGACCGGCTTGAGTGAAGCGGAAAACGTTGTCCATAAAGAAGAGTACGTCCTTACCACCCTCGTCACGCAAAGCTTCAGCCATCGTGAGACCAGTTAGACCGACGCGAGCACGCGCGCCTGGCACTTCGTTCATCTGCCCAAACACGAGCGCAGTTTTATCAAGCACACCGGAGTCCTTCATTTCGTGATAGAGGTCGTTACCTTCACGCACGCGCTCACCCACCCCAGCAAACACTGAGTACCCACCATGCTCAGAAGCTACGTTGTGAATCAGCTCCTGAATGAGAACTGTCTTCCCTACTCCCGCTCCACCGAAGAGTCCCACCTTACCACCCTTGATAAAAGGTGCGAGCAAGTCGACCGACTTGATACCAGTCTCGAAGACTTCAGTCTTCGTCGACTGCTCCACGAAAGCCGGTGCTTCCTGGTGAATCTCACGCATGGTGGTACCAGTGATTTCACCTGTACCATCGAGCGTATCACCGAGCACATTGAAAAGCCGACCGAGAGACTTTTGTCCGACGGGTACGGCAATACCTTTTCCTAAGTCAGTGACGGCCATGCCGCGCTCGAGCCCCTGAGTGTCCTGCATCGCGATAGCGCGGACACGGTCAAGACCAACGTGCTGGGCCACTTCAAGAGTGAGTGTCTCGCCTCCCTCCTTAGTGACAGTCAGAGCATTTAAAAGAGCTGGTACGCCGTCTTTAAAGTGGACGTCAACAATCGGGCCGATAATTTGGGTAATAGTGCCTGTTTTCATAATAATGTGTGTTTAATAATTTGTGCTTGATAAAACTCTGTGATTGGTACCACCGAGTGATAAAAGTTCTGGTTGAGCTCTTATCACTTAGTACTACACTTTATCTTGTTTGAATATTCCTTTCCCTGTAAATAACATAATAGTAGCCGCAACCAAAAAAATAAAAACAACCGCAACAATACTTATCGAGATATACAGACTTCCTGTCATAAACCAATTAAATAGCCATTCAAGCATGTTTGTATAAACGTACACAGTTAGTACTAACCAAAATGTAACTGCTATTAAAATTTTGGTTGTCTTTTTCATATTATCCATTCGCCTAAACTAGTGAGACGACCCCAGAGGCGCGAAGCGGAAATAATTTTTGCGGAAGATGTACGTGGCGGTACTTCGACCAAAAAAATTGTTTTTGCGACAAAGCATATGGGGTCGTATCGCCAGTTTAGGTTTCCATAGCAGCGGCACCGGCGGTAATCTCAGAAATCTCCGCCGTAATCTTGGCCTGACGGGCCTTATTGAATTTAATCGTCAAAAACTTCACCACCTCCTTACTCTTGTCCGTCGCGTTCTTCATCGCCACCATTCGCGCTGAATGCTCAGAGGCCTTGCTCTCCAGAAATGCGTGGAAAAGAATAATCTGCACCAACTGCGGAATCAATGAATTGAACACTGCCTCAGCACTCGGTTCAATCGTATGGTCGATCACCGCGTCCGGCGCCACCTTGTCATCACTAAACTTCCCGGTCTTCGGCTTGATACCACGCATGATGTAGTGCACCTCAGCTGGATCAAGGGGCAAAACTTGACGCATGGTAGCTTCTTGTTCAAAGGTAGACAGGAAGTTTTGGTAGATAACCTCAACCTTGGCATACGTAGCGTCAGCGGTAAAAGCTCCGACCGCCTTAGCAGCCACATCATAAACATCAACCACCGTGACGTTGTCCCCGACATTGGTATATTCACCTAGGAGCGAAATTTTTTCGCGACCAGCAAATTCAACCGCTTTGCGACCAATCGCTATCATATCGAACAGAGCACCAGAAGCCTTAAGTTTTTCGACTTTCTTTAAGACAGCACTGTTAACACTACCAGCAAGACCCTTATCACTCGTCACAACGACGAGCAACAACTTTCCGGTCTCACGCTTTTGCGCTAAAGGATGATTAGTCAAAGCCTCAGACTGCGCCACTCGCTCCAAAATCCGCATCGCGGCATGCACATATGGCCGCGCGATAAAAGCTCGCTCCTGACTCTTACGCATCTTCACCGCCGAGACAGACTCCATCGCCTTGGTCACTTTGCCAGTTTTTTTGGTGGAGATTATTTTGTTTTTGATTTGCTTAAGGGCCATGATGCGCTAAGTGAGTGAATAACTGGTCTACTAGCAGACGAGTTGGTTTTGAAAGGTTGGGGGGGGTAGGTCTGGTTTCAAAAGCCATCCATCTGCTAGTGGTTTTACTCTCTACATATTTTACTTTACCACTGCCGTGTAGTACTCGGCGTTTGCTTCCTTAAAGTCCGCAATAGCAGTATTTAGCTTCTCTACCACCTCGTCGGTTAGCTCACGACCGGTCTCGATAGTATCCATAATTTCCTTTCGATCACGCTCAATAAAACCAAGGAAGGCGGCCTCAATAGCACTAACCTTATCTGGGGTAGTGTTATCGAACAGCCCCGTGTTGGCGCCGTAGATAGAAATAACCTGCTTGTAGAAAGGCATTGGGTTATTTTGTTTTTGCTTCAGAAGCTCAACGTACTTGCGACCGCTTTCAATCCGAGACTTAGTGTCCTCATCTAGGTCCGAGGCAAACTGCATGAAGGCTTCTAGCTCACGGAACTGCGCTAGCTCCAAGCGAATCTTCCCCGCTACTTTCTTCATCGCCTTGGTCTGAGCTGAAGAACCGACGCGCGACACTGAGATACCGACGTTTAGAGCTGGTCTAATACCCTTGTTGAAGAGGTCACCCTCGAGGAAGATCTGACCGTCGGTAATCGAGATGACGTTGGTGGGAATGTAGGCTGACACGTCACCTTCTTGCGTTTCAATAATCGGCAGCGCTGTGATTGAGCCACCTCCAAGCTCTTTTGAGAGCTTAGCTGATCGCTCCAGAAGTCTGGAGTGGAGGTAGAAGATATCGCCCGGATAGGCCTCGCGTCCTGGTGGACGACGGAGCAAGAGTGACATCTGCCGATAAGCCACGGCATGCTTAGACAGGTCATCAAGGACAATCACAACATCCTTACCCTGCTCCATGAAGTACTCACCAATCGCCATTCCGGCAAACGGAGCGAGGAAAAGCATTGGTGATGGTTCGGCCGCTGAAGTAGCGACAATAGTCGTGTACTCTAGCGCTCCCGCCTCCTCGAGCTTAGCCATGATACTGGCGGTCTTTGAGCGCTTCTGACCAATAGCGACATAAATACAAATTGGGCGTTTTTCTTTTGGTTCGTACTTCTGGTTGATGATGGTGTCGATGGCGATAGTTGTCTTACCAGTCCCTCGATCACCAATAATGAGCTCACGCTGTCCCCGACCAATCGGGATCATGGAGTCGATCGCTTTGATACCGGTGTGAATCGGCTCATTTACACTAGAGCGATCCATAACACCGTAAGCCACTCGCTCAATTGGCATATTCTTCTTGGCAGCAATTACCCCCTTACCGTCAATCGCCTCACCGAGTGCATTGACTACTCGCCCGACGATATCTTCACCGACCGGGACGGAGAGGAGCCGGCCAGTTCGTCTGACCTGCATACCTTCGCGCACGAGATTACTTTCACCCAAAATCACTACCTTGACGGTATCCTCTTCCAAGTTGAGCACTAAACCAAAGAGCTCGGTGGATTGCTTCATAGTGGCACCAACAGTAGCGCCGAGACTGGTGTCAAAAGAAACCATCTCCATCATCTGCGCCTTAGTGAGACCCTCGATCTCGGCAATACCATCACCGACTGAGACAACCACACCGACCTCTTCCGGTTTGGCAGTTGTATCTAGGGACTCGATTTCTTTTTTGATTCTTTCAATGATTGCTGTACTCATAATGGTTTGTGACTAAATAATTTGGGTGAATAATAATCTTCTAACTGGTAACCTGGCGATATAACTTTAGAAGCACTCGTTTGTAACTGGCATCATAGAAAGTATCACCAACCCGGGCAGTGAAGCCACCCACCAAGGTAGGGTCTACTGCCTCGGCAAAACTATCATCCTTAGCACCAATAAGTTTAAGAGCGGTGAGAATTTTTTCTCGAGCTACTCCATCAACTTTGGCCATAACCACCTGCGGTGCGCTACTCTTAAGCTTTGCCTCGAGCACGCGGGTAGCGGCCTTAAGGACCTGAGAATAAAGTCTTAGATGACCGCGCTTAGTCATCAACTCTCGTAGAGACGCTAAAACAGTCTCGACAGAATCACCAGCGAGGATACTTTCGGTTAGGGCACTAACGTAAGAGTTTTTCATGACTAATATTATGCTCGTTCGCGGAGCAATTTTTCGGTGGCCAAGATAGCCAACTGAGCGACTTCCTTTTCACTATCTCTCATCGCCAAAGCTTTGGCTTGCTCACCTTTCTGTTCAGCTTCTTTAAGCAAGGCAGCTGCTTTAGTTTCAGCGGCGGCTAGGATCTCACTCTCCTGCGCTTTGGCTGCACTCTTAGCTCGCTCACTGACCGCCTCGGCCTCTTTATGAGCCGCACTAAGAACAGCTTGCTTTTCAGTGCCAGCCTCTGCTCTAGCCACTGCCGCTAGCTCGGCATCCTTAAGACCTTGAGCGATTTTTTCTTCCCGTTCGCGCAATAGTTTCAAAACTGGTCGGTAGAGGAAATAGCCAAGAACAGCCGCCAAAATACCGAAGTTGACGATTTGGATGATTATGAGCCGTTGATCGATACCAAAGGCATTGATGATTTCTTCCATAGGTTAGTAAGTGAGAGTGAGTAATTAAGAGTTGGTTCTAGCTCAGGTTTTACTAATTATTTATATTCTGTGCCAGCGAAGAGTATTTACTTCTTAAAACTCTTAGGATTGCAGTAGATGCGAGGAGTCTAAGAAAAAATTTGTGAGGTGTACAAATCGTACATTGAGCAAATTTTTTCTTAAGACGACAAAGCAGGTACTGTGATACTAGGAGTTTTACGCGAACTTGATGAGGAAAGCGACTACTAGAGCGAATATAGCAAGCGCCTCCACGAAAGCGATACCAATAAACATGGTTGCCTGTACCTTTGGTGCTGCCTCTGGGTTTCGTCCGATAGCCTCAAGTGCACGCGCCACGAGCATACCGATACCGATACCGGGACCAAACACACCAACACCAGCCGCAATGGCCATCGCCAGTGCCTTCATAGCGTCAGCATTTAGCTGTGCCACCTGCAATGTTACTTCTTCCATATAATGTATAAGTTATTTAATAATTAATTTTGTCTACTAGACAAGGTACGAGTCACGCCCAATTTGTTTTAAACGGAACTCGTGATTATCCACTAGTTTAATGCGGTTCGGTAACCGCCAACTTAATAAAGAACAGGGTCAACACCGCAAAGATGAAAGCCTGAATAAAGCCCACAAACACCTCAAAGGCATAGAGTGGTACCGGCACCACATACGGGATAAAGAACATCACCACTACCAGTAGTGTCTTCCCGGCGAAGATATTGCCAAAGAGACGAAACGAGAATGAAATCAGTCGTGCCAACTCAGAGATAAGTTCAATAATACCGATAATAAAATTAAGCGGTGAAGAGAAGTTAATAAACTTTCCGCCATACTTCCACAGCCCAAGAGCCAGCACACCAGCAATTTCGATCGTAAAGAAAGCTATTAAGGCAAAAGCCAAAGTAATATTTAAGTCTGTGGCAGCTGGGTAAAAGAGCGGTGTGAAGTGTCCGTCATGATTAAAACCAATCGACGTCACCCCCGGTAAGAGGCCAACCCAGTTGAGAGCCAAGACGAAGATAAAGATAGTCATCACGACCGGGAAATATTTCATCGCCAACTGCCGGCTCTCGAGCACATCACTCATATAATCAAACACACCACCAACCACTAGCTCAGCGGTGCTTTGGAGCTTACCCGGCACTAGTGCCAGGCGCTGCCTGACCACGATAGCCATGACGACCAAAAGTGCCATAGTAACCCAGGTAGTGAGTAAAGTGGCGGTGAGCGGAATACCAAAAAACTCTCCGAGCACATAGGGTTTCAAAGCAACGTGGATACCACCTTCAGTAGCGGCGTGGGCTGTATTTACAAGAGAAAACATGAGAAGTTCAAAACCGCTCGAAACGCGCTTTTGCGCCGGTATATTACCACAGCCTGCCCAAAAAATAAAATTTAGGGTGGTGCGTAAGGCTTATCCTCGGACAACTACTATTGGATTTTATACAAAATCGGGCGATCAAGGACCGGAGTCAACACTTCCCCAGCGGCAGCCCGCTCAAGCAGCATATGCCACTTATCTGGAGCGGCGCCACAACCTGGCACCATTGCCCCGCCCTGGTCACAGCCCATATTTAAGCGATCAACCAAACTAGCTAGTGTTATATTGCGGGAATTATCAATTCGGAAAGATGAAGGAGTGACTTGTTCGTAGCCACTAGGGTAAGTTGAATCATAACCAATTGACGTCTGCAGTCCTGCTCGACCGTAAATACCGACGGCTTCCGAATCCTTAATCCAAAGGATTGGGTAATCACCTTCTGATTTTAAATGATAAACATTTACATTTTTTACCTTATTCATTTCAATCATCGCTTCTCCCACTCCTCCTTCAACATTTAACATGTAAAAAGATAGAGGATTGTTGGTACCGTCGATACTCAGTATCCGAAAGCTAGGTGAGAATGTAGACTGCCACTCTTCGACAAATAGGTTATACCACTTACCACCACCGTTATTTGCAATCTTGATAATAGACTTCTCAAAATCTACATTACTGGCGTTAGTGAATCCATTATCTGACTTCCGCTTAACGGTGATGTTTCTTACATATGAATTACTACCGACCTGCCAATCAAGACCATAAACACCAGCGGTCCGTGAATTAACAAAGAGTTCCAAGAAAGACAGTTGGGTACTTCCCGAGCTGGAATTGGCTGTCTTAACTAGCGGCTGAGGATTATTAGCGTCAGCAAAAGCTGGACTATCAAAAAACGGAACGATTGATGATATTACACCAAGACCAAACAACCTGGTGTTGGCCTTCAACACTAACGGCTGACTTACTCGATAATACCCCTTGGGTACAAAAACGATATCGTTCTCGTTGATAGCCTTCTGTAGAGCTGCCGTATCATCAGCCAACCCATCACCAATAGCACCATAAGATGGATCTTTAACATTCACGGCTCTTGCATCTGTCACCAGCGAGTAGTCACTCCCCCAGACGTGTTGTGACCGCATAAACTTTGGCTCTGTATCCGTAATGGTACCAAGATT
>JBGSWM010000085.1:0-5437 GCA_041752435.1 Minisyncoccia bacterium
GGATAACGATATCGTAGCGATCAAGCGGCGGCGTCACTGTTAGCTTATCGTTGCTTGAGGTTACTTGGCAACCCATCGACTCGAGTGTCTGAGTGATATCCTTGTCTGTCACCGCCACTCCGACTCTCGCGGCAATATTCTTTGGACTAACCGTTACTGTCCAAGGCGACACTGGCGCTGGATAATAGTCAGTCACGAGGCCAATCTTTGCTTCCGGGTGCACGACCTTTAACAACTCAATAAACTTCGCTCGGGCTTCTTCCGCCAAGGCGGGTGAAATCTCATTTTCGAATCGCTTCGATGAATCGTTGCGCAGATTCAACCGCGTCGAAGTCTTGCGCACTGTGGTCGGTTCAAAATTAGCCGCCTCTAAGATCAGTCGAGTGGTTTCACTCGTCACTCCGGCTCGCTTACCGCCCTTAGTACCAGCAATCGCCAGCGCCCCCTCCTCATCAGCAATCACTAAGTCAGACGCAGTTAGAGTCGTCTCCTCACCCGTAAGGAGAATAATTTTCTCCTCCGGTCGGGCCTGACGGACATGAATATTACCCTTTACTTTGTCAGCATCAAAAGCATGCAGTGGCTGGCCGACATCAAACATCACATAGTTGCCCAAATCAACAATCGTATTAATGCTTTTCTGTCCGACATTAGTCAGTGCGGTCTTTAGCCACGCGGGCGATTCCCCGACCTCTAGGTTGCTTATTTCTTGGGCAATATAGCGTCGACACATTTTACTATCCGCCACGGAAACCTTCATCCCCGCCTCGTCACTGACAAAAGGAGCTGGTTTAGGACCATGGACATCATCCAGAAGTGGTAAACCAGTAATCACTGACACTTCTCTAGCCACCCCTTTATGCGAGAGGAGATAGTGCGCTCGATCCGGCAGGACCTTAGCTTCAAAGACGGTATCGTCCCCTTTTTTCACCACCTCCTCCACCTCAAAGGTGTGGGCCGTCAAGAGATTAGTTAGTTCTTCCGCCGCCGGCAGTGGCTCAGCAAAATATTTTTGTAACCAGTTATAAGAAACTTTCATATGATTAAAACTGATTGATTAAACGTAAGTCACCCGAATAAAGATGGCGCACATCATCAATCCCATACCGCAGCATGATCAAGCGATCAATCCCACCGCCAAAGGCAAAGCCCTGCCACTTTGCTGGATCAAGCCCGCCCGAGCGAATAACCCGCGGATGCACCAAGCCGGCGCCAAAAATCTCGAGCCACCGATCCTTCCACCAGACATCCACCTCGACCCCCGGTTCAACGAACGCAAAGTAGCTTGGTCTAAATCTAATTTTAGCTTCAGGTCCAAGGAACTCCTTAAAGAAATACTCGAGCGTCCCCTTTAACTCTGCGAGTGAGACCTGCTGGTTTACATAGAGACCCTCAATCTGATGAAACTGGGCTTCATGCGTAGCGTCCGTCGCCTCATTACGATAGACCTTGCCGGGCACAATAATCTTCAGTGGGTGCGGGTTATCTTTCATACTCTCCATCGAACGTATCTGCACCGATGAGGTATGAGTGCGCAAAACTTTGCGCTCCTCCCCCGGCGCCGTTTTTATCCAAAAAGTGTCCTGCATGTCACGGGCTGGGTGGTCGGCCGGGATATTCAGGGCATCAAAATTGTAGAATTCGGTTTCAAGCTCTGGACCAGCCGCGACCGAAAAACCGATCTGATCAAAGATGGCAGAGATATCTCTAATCGCTTGCGTCATAATGTGTAGATGTCCAGGCATATTTTGTCAGATTATTAGTCTTTCTAACTTATCATTTTTACGCTTATTTTGCCACGCCTTGCTGCCGAGAAGAAAACTCTCTTATAATCCTTTTTAGATTACTATTTGTTTACCAAGGACAGACAGACGTCACAGTACCAGGCACTACTTCTTGATTACCCCAAACCAGGGCGTGCTTAGACCAAAAAATCTTACTTTGCTCAGGTAAGTAGTCACCCCCAGGAAATGACGGTGTTAGTCGCCCAACAAAAGCTGTGTGTAGGAGGTACTTTTTTTCACCACTAGAATTGAATGCTAAAACTATAAAAGAAGTCGGTATAGCGACCTTATCTTTAACAAATCTACTATAGACATTTCGAAAAGGTCTTAAAGCATAAATTATTTCATCACCATCTTCTGTCTCTACTAAGTCAGATAATCCCACCTCTTCACCTGTATCGACTTCAATCCTTACTTTATCGTCACTGATATTGATCGTTGGAATTGTCTTTAATACTGCTGAGTAAAGCTTTGGTGAGTCGGCAAAATGAGTAGCTGCGTGCGACTGTTCCTGGTCGAAAAATATTTCACAGTGATTTTTTGTTTTACCGAGAAAAATCATAACTAGACAACTATACCTCATTTAAAGCCTGGAAAAAATGACCTTTAGCACTCTACCCGATCATTTTCGTTATGACTCCCCACAACCACCCACGAACAGCCTTCGGTCCCAATACCTAATACTCGGTAAACTGACAGGGGCGTTATCTCCAGCATCGTCTCAGGTGATATCTCCACCACCTCACCATCAACCTCCACCTTCATATCGCCCTCTAAGATGCAAAAATATGTCACTCTTGTCCTATGATAATGTCGCCAGTCTTCCGGAAAAGTTTCACCAGCATTTAATTTTCCGAAATTGATTCTCAATTTAACGTCAGACCTTTCGCCCCAATAACCCACGCCAGGCAGGTCATGCGAGAACTTCTTATGTAACTTCATTGCTCTCAGTATAGCAAAAATTAGCGGCTTCTATCATCGGAATATTAACTCTGACCAAAGCAAGTAATTTACCAACCAGGTAATAACTTCTAATTACGACTGGCCATTAGGGAATGGTAGGGTTATCTTAAACTCTGAACCCTGATTCTCTTCTCTTTCGAACTTAAGGCGATTGTACCGCCCAATTTTTCCACTGATTGCTTGACTATGTACAGACCAAGACCAGTACCGCCCGACTTATGAGCGTAGGCATTACGCGCTCGAAAGAACTTACTAAATAACTGTCCTTGTTCGTCTTCAGGGATGCCAATACCAGTGTCAGACACTACAAATATTAAACTATCGTTCTCTTCCGTATAGCTATATGACACCACACCGCCCGTTGGCACATACTTCACCGCATTTGATATTAAGTTACTAATAATTATATGCAGCAACCGCGGATCGGTTTTGAAGGTTAAATTTGGTGGGTTATCAGAACGATTGAAGACTATTTTATTTTCTATCACTCGCTGTTCAAATTCTTCCACGATAGCATCACTAAATTCACTCAGATTGACTGTTTCCAGACTCGTCGCAAAAGTACCCATCTCGAGCTTAGACACACTCAAGAAGTCATTAATGAGTGCCAACATGCGTAGGACGTTACGATTTATCTTCTCTAGGTAGCTAGTCTGCTCAGGAGTAATATTAGCCTGTAAATGACGTTCGAGTAATTCGACATTCCAACGAATAGCTGTAATTGGTGTTCGTAGCTGATGGGTAGCCAGAGCGACAAAGTCAGATTTGGCGGCATCGATGGCCTTTTGCCTGGTTATATCGATAAGCGAAACTAGGCACTGACCAGTAGTTTCGGTGGCAAAGACTGATAGCAAAACCCACTTAATTTGTCCTGTATCCGTCCTTAGCTGGACCTCCTGCTCATCTATAGTCAGACCGGAAGAAATCTTACCTAGTAAGATTGACGTTGCGGTGTCGTCACCAAGAGATAATCGTTCGGTTAAATTTAAACCTTCAATCTTGCTTGTCGTCGTCTCTAGGATTTTAACAGCCGCTTGGTTATACATTAGAACCTCTAGGCGTTCATTTAGAGTCAAATAAGGAATTGGGCTCCGCTCATAAAGCGCACTGAATTGTTCGCTGGTAGCATAACTTACTTGTGAGCGAGCAATCTTTGTCCTTTCTTCCGCCTGTCGCAATACAAAGTACAGAACTGCGCAGAGACAAAGGTGAAAGAATAAAACAAAGACAATTCGATAATCTACCACCTGGTCTTTTGGTAGCATAGACCACAAAAGAAACGGGATCAGAGCCACACAAAACAGCAACCCAAAGCCAAAGAGTCGCAAGAAATTTACCATTAATCTATATTAACACCAGCGAATAACTAAACCGTTAGCTTGTTAACCGATTAGCAAACACAAAAAGGACTATGCTATTATTTTAAGATTATGGATACAACTAAAACAATATTGCTGGTTGAGGATGAGAAAGATATTAGTGACGCCATCTCAGAAACACTCAGAGAAGCTGGGCTTACAGTATTGACAGCTGAGAATGGTCAACAAGGACTGGCGCTCGCTCTACAGGAAAAACCTGATTTAATATTACTTGACCTAATGATGCCCGTTATGGATGGACACGCTACTTTAAAGAAACTGCGTGAGGATAGCTGGGGCAAAACGGCCAAAGTCATTGTTCTAACAGCCATGGATGACGTGACAAACATCGCCACTGCCCACGACTTCCCCATTACTGACTACATAATTAAAGCTCAGATTAGTCTCGATGAAATCCTTAAGAAGGTCCGTATTGCCTTATATTAAATACCCAGCAGACAAACCTGGAGCCAGTACTGGTTTTTTGTCAGGGCGCTTAAATGGCAGATCTAAAATTACTTCTCTTCAGCCTCTGGATCTACCGCTCACAAAAAAACATCCCCGGGGGATGTTTTTTTGTGAGCACTAGGCAGCTGGAGTTTCCTCAGCCTCTGGTGTAGTAACTACCTCATCTTCTGGAGTAGTCACTTCCTCATCGTCGTTAGTAACAACGTCATCGTTTACAACCGGAGCTGTAGTAGTTTCTTCTTCAGTCATAATATTTATTTGCTTAGTTTGTAAACCTCAGTGAGTGCAGTATACAGGTTAATGAGCAAATAGATACCCTTATTTCTTTTTGGCTACTTTTTTAACAGCTTTCTTTACCACCTTCTTGGCGGCGGCCACTTTCTTAACTGCTTTCTTCACCGCCGCCGGAGATTTCGCTTTTGGCTCAACTGGAGCTTCAGCTACAACCGCTTTTACTGCTGGTAGCGGTGGATTAATGATATCGAGAATCCGATTAAGTCTCGCTTCAATGACAGTTAGTTGGCGCTTAATCGCCACTAGCTCAAAACTCTCACTGGCTTTTGCTTCTGGCGCTGACTTGGTGAAGCTTCTTTGCTCTCCTCGGTGTTCATTTCCTCCTCGCAGAGAGCCACGCGCGTCATCACCACCTCTTTGATTGAAACAAGCACTACAGTAGACTGGCTTGTCACCACTCGGGCGAAACGGTACTTCGCAACTCTTCTGACTGAAAGGTACCCCTTTCTTAAGACAACTTTTCTAAGGTATTATCACTTAGAAAATAATTATGGCAAAACAAGGATTTAAGATCGCCAAGGAAATCAAAGATGAGATTATCAATAAACTAAAGCACGAAGGATTGAGTGT
>JBGSWM010000086.1:0-4354 GCA_041752435.1 Minisyncoccia bacterium
CAAGGCGGCTGTGGTAAATGAAACTAGTGGTACCAGTGAATGATTAGAGACCGACGCGGTATTGCAAGGCTTCAAGGACATGGGTCGGTGCGATATCGGTGGCCTGGTCCAAGTCAGCGATTGTTCGGGCCACCTTGATTAAGCGGTGATAGCCTCGGGGTGAGAGGTTCAGTCGCTTGGCCGACTCGGTCAAAAGAGTTTGAACGGCAGGGTCTAATTTTATCGTTTCATCTAAATCGCGACTAGACATTTCGCCGTTAGTAGTAATTCCTCTACCAGCCAAGCGCCGGGCTTGGCTTGATCTCGCTTGACTGATGGCGGTCTGGGCCAGGTCGGTCTCTTTGACGGTTGTTCGTTCGGCGTTGAGAGTTTCGTAGTTGACGTGAGGGACCTCAATCCATAGATCGATACGGTCAAGAATCGGACCTGATACTTTGCCGCGATAGGCTTGGTCCATGGCCGCTGCGTAGTTTGTTGTCCCGTCTTCCTTGCCGCGGTAGGGGTTAAGTGCTGCCACCAAGATAAAGTTGGCCGGGAATAAGGCCGTTCCTTGAATGCGAGAGATACTAACCACCTTGTCTTCAAGCGGCTGTCTTAAAGCGTCGAGACTACGACGATCAAATTCAGGAAATTCATCCATGAAAAGAACTCCGTTGTGGGCTAAGGTCACCTCTCCTGGTTTGGGGTTAGTTCCCCCACCGACTAGGGCCGTATGTGAAGCCGTATGATGAGGAGACCGAAATGGTGGAGTGGTATTGATATCACTTATCTGCTCGCACAAAGAGTGGATGGCAATCACTTCTAGTAATTCCTGACGGGATAGTGGCGGTAGTAAATTTTGAAAAGCCCTGGCCAACATGGTTTTGCCAGTACCTGGCGGACCAACTAGAATCACATTGTGTCGCCCGGCGGCGGCTATCGTCAAAGCCCGTTTAGCGCTTTCTTGGCCTTTGATATCTTCAAGAACTGTCTTTCCCACTGACCAGGTGCTACTGACTTCGGTCGGTGGTTGCTGGGGTAAGGACTGGTGCTGTGGATGACCTTTGTCAAGATGACGAATAACTGCCTCAAGGGAGGTGGCGGGGTAAATCTTTACCCCGGGCACGAGAGCTGCTTCAGCCGCATTTTCTGCGGGCACAATGATTTCCAGGTAACCCGTCGAGGCGGCTGCTCGGACGACATTTAACACACCCTTAACTGGCCTTAAGTCACCGTTGAGACCGAGTTCGCCAACACAAATCACCTCTCCCGTTGCGGGTATCGCTTCGGCGGCAGCGAGGTAAGCTAGCGCGATGGGTAAATCAAATAAAGGACCGTCCTTCTTGAGGTCGGCCGGGGAGAGAGAAATGGTGATTTTGTGATTTTGGCTCTTGGGCGAATCGAAACCGCTGTGCTTGATGGCGCTACTGACTCGATCTTTAGCTTCATCAATCGCTTTGCCCGCTAAGCCAACCACAGAAAAGGCGTGCAGGCCGCGCGACAGATCAGCTTCGACAGTCACCAGTGTACCAGAGAGAACGTGTGGTTGGACTGTCAAAACGCGCGCGATGCTCATGATTTAAAGAGTGAGGGAAGCTTCTTCATTTATATGAGCAATGCAGGTGCGAGCAGTGGGTTTGAAAGCGAGTCTTTCTGGTTCGATTGCTCCCTGGCAGATTTCACAGTGACCATAAGTACCGGCGGCGATTTTGCTCAGCGCACGTTTGGTGTCGCGGTATTCAGTTTCCAGAGCAGACACCGTGCCTCTTCGTTCATTCCATTCCTCTACGGCGTCGGCTTCGGCATTTTCATCTGCTTCATTTAATTCCGCCGTGTCGGGAATGGCTTGCCAGTCATCACTCCCCTCGTCGTAATTGGCAATGGTAGAAAGTTCGGTTTTAAGTCCCGCCAATTTAATTTCCAGCTGGCTTTTAAGGGAGTTGTTTTCTGTCATAGGTCTAGTCTTTTATATAAGTGATTAATTCGGCTAGAGCGGTCTCGTTAGTAGTGACAATCAGGACATTCTGCTTGGTTAAACTGTAAACCAAGACTTCATTCCCAGTCCTGTCGACCAGGGTACGAACGTCGAAACCGGCCACCTCGCTATCTTTAAAGCGACTCTCGACCTCATCGGTGTTAGTCAGAGAGAACAGTAAAGAAAGGTCCTCGTACATAGTGCTTTCCCAGGCGAGCATACCGCCACGAGCGGTTGTCTCATCACTAATCTGCATAGCAATAAATGGGGTGCTTTTATTTAAGATACCAAAGTAAAGAGCATTTACTGATTGAGCAAAGACGGTGCCGAGCTTTAGGTTGGTGGCTCCGGCTACCAAGATGGTGTCCAACAGAGCGTCCCCTTCAGCGTTAGTAGAAAGAGCTAATTGAAGGACAGGAAATTGGCTTTGACTCAAATTTTGGTTGATGAGAGCGGTTAACTCCCGTTGGTTAATTTCGCGAGAAAACAGAGTCTGTAATGGAGCATCTAAAACGACAGGATGATCTACCATGACCACAATTTCAATATTGGTCAGATAAGAACTAATCCACCAGTAGCCAGCTAGACCAAGTAGTAAGAGAGCGACCACGATTCCGGTAATACCAACGGACATCCGATTGGTGTTAATAGTAAACAGCCATTCTCGTAGGCGTGTCGGCTTAAGTAAGGTAACGGGAGCTGTTCTTGGTGTAGCTTCCCTTCGGACTAAAGTCTTAGCCGGCTCAGGTTCAGGTTGTGGCTCAGGTTCAGGTTCATCAATCACCTCATAGCGCGGAGAGTTTTTAGGAACGACCGTTTCCACTACGGGTTCTTCACTGGGTAGCGGCGCAGGTTTGATTTCCGGCTCAGTTCGACTAATTGATTTGTCAGCCAATGTCGGCGCAGTCACAACCGGCCGTGTTAGTGGTTTGGTGGAGGGAGCGGCCCACTTTTTGGGGGCGCTTTCAAGCGTAGCTGCCGGGGTCGGAGGGTTTATCTTCTTTGGTTCAATTGGCGCTGGTGGAGTGACATCAAGAACTGGCGCCGGAGGAGTTCGGAAGCTCTTTTTTGGTACCACTTGAACATTTTTGATTTGGGTTTCCTGTTCATTTCCCCAAACACTCTCGGTCTCTTCCTCGGGAGCCTCGAGGAGAGCATAACCAGGTTCAGTATTGGCTGTCCAAATCTTGAGGGGTTTGTCGATTGCTTTGGGCTTTGGTATCGCTCGATCCTGTCTTTCACGGATTTTGGCCTGCAGACTGGATCGGTCAAAGGTCGCCACTTTACCCGTCAAAGAAGTTGCTTGCTGAATTACACCTTTACGTAGGGTGGCGTCAGGTACGGTGTACTTGGGAGCTTTCTTGGTAAAGTATTTTTCATTGATATCAGAAAAATACTTACGTAGCGAAGTTAGGATGGCAGGCAACAATTTGAAGCGATCCTTTTTGGTGTCACGAATAATTGTGGCTGAAGCGGCGTCCTCGTTATCAACTACAATGGTCGGCTCACTGACTTTTTTTGGTCCTGAGATTGGCTTCAGAGGACTCACTTCTTTTTCTTCAATAAGCGGTTTAGGGACCGGGGTTTCAATCTTTGAAATTAAGGAAGTTTCAGCCAGAGTCTTGTCTTCTTTGGTTGGGGTCGGCACGGGAATTGGGGCCGCGGCCTTTTTGTAGGCGGTCGGTTTTTGATAGGTGCTGTTACTGCCAGCTGAGCTAACAAAGCGATCAGCCGAAATGGCCACCGGCTTGGCTGGTGTCGCGGGTTCGCTAGTTTCTGGTTTAGGTGGCCTTTTGCTGGCCATGTCTTTGGCTAGGGTACGGATTCCGGCCAATGGACTATCATTTGCGGGCGTGTTCATTACCTTCTAGTATCGCATGGATTTTGTGATTTGGTCAGACCCTTTTCTGCCTGGTAGTTAATAAATTACCCAGTCGGTCCCTTGACTCCGCGTTTAGAAGCAAAGTCCGGATCCGCTTGTTTGATTGACAAACCAATCTTGCCGTCCTCTAGTTTGCTAACTATTACCTCGACAGTTTCACCTACTTTGATTAAGCCATCTAAGCTCTCGAGTCTAAATGGAGCAATTTCGGAAATATGGATTAAGCCCTCATTGTAGGGGTCAAGTTTGGCGAAGGCGCCAAAGGCGGCTAGCTTAGTGATAGTTACCTCTACTCGCTCCCCGATTTCGTAACGTTTGGTTAAGTTCCTAATTCTTTCAGCGGCCAGCTCAGCCGTGCCATTTTTACCGGTTATAAAAACAGCCCCATCATCTTCGATAACAATTTCCTCGACCCCGGTGGCTTCTTTTATGCCGTTGATTGTTTTACCACCACCGCCGATCACTAAGCCAATTTGTTCCGGTAAGATAGTTAGAGAAATTATTTCTGGTGCGCGCAG
>JBGSWM010000087.1:0-6079 GCA_041752435.1 Minisyncoccia bacterium
CGAGTTTATTTTATTGGCTCAATTTAGAATTTCTTTTTGAATACTATTAATTATTATGGATCCACTAGCACAGATTAAGCATCATAGTAAAGAGGCTGCCCTCCATACGGCCATTACCGAGTCTGAACTGAATGTATTCCTTACGCCGCAAAATATCTATGAGGAGACCTTAAAAATTGAAACTGAAGCTGGTAATAGGGAATTTAAAGCCTATCGAGTCCAGTTTAATAATGCTCGCGGGCCCTATAAGGGAGGGATTAGGTTCCATCCTCAGTCCGACCTATCTGAAGTAAGTGCTTTGGCGGCAGCGATGTCAATTAAGTGTGCTTTAGTTAACATTCCTTTTGGTGGAGCGAAGGGGGGAGTGGTGATTGATGTCAAACACGAAACAAAGGCCACTCTACAGGCGGTGTCTCGATCCTATGTTAAGGCCTTTCAGCCATACTTGGGTGTCGATGTCGATATTCCAGCACCAGATACCTACACAAATGCCGAAATCATGTCGTGGATGCTTGATGAATATGAACTGATAATCGGACAAAATGCACCTGGCTTTATCACTGGGAAGCCGCTCGAGCTTGGTGGTAGTTATGGTCGCAGTGACGCTACTGCCTACGGTTCAATTTACGTGCTAGAAGAATATCTGGCAGCGCATAATCAACAATTTTCAGAATTGCGCGTCGCTATTCAAGGTTTCGGAAATGCTGGCGCTAATGTAGCAAAGCTACTTTATGCTCGGGGGGCAACCATCGTGGCTGTGTCCGATAGTACCGCCACTTTAAGGGCCGAAGGTGGCCTAAATCCACTGGTCTTAGCCGACTACAAGGACAAAGGCTTGTCATTTAAGGACTATCAGGCAAGTGGAGTGGTGATCGATGCTACAGATTCAGTTTTGTCTCTGGAATGTAATTTGCTGGTGCCAGCAGCGCTTGATAATGCTGTCACTAAAGATAATGCTTCCTCGCTTAAAGCCGCTGTGGTGCTAGAATTAGCCAACAATCCAGTAACACCCGAGGCCGATGAGTATTTGACAAGTCGTGGGGTGGAAATTTTACCTGATGTTCTAGTTAACGCGGGTGGGGTCATTGTCTCCTATTTTGAGTGGGTACAGAATCGTCAGCAATATTACTGGACCGAAGAAGAGGTACAGAAACGTTTGGAGGCAACCATTAAAACAGCTTTTAAAAACGTTCTGGCGCACAAGGGAGAGAAAATGAGTTATCGACAAGCCGCTTACAAGGTAGCTCTGAACCGCCTTTTGGCCGCCATGCGTTTGCGCGGAAGACTTGCATAAATATAGCATATATGCTATATTCTGTGCAGATAAGGAAAAGCTCTTAGCGCCCCATCTATTTTTATATAGAGTCTGCTGCGAAGTAGGCTTCTGGGCCGCAACATTAAATTGTATGCGTAGCGCAATTGGTTTTCTTATCGTTCTTTGGGGTCTGAGTACTTTTTTTGGCACCGCAATCAAAAGTTTCGAAAGTGCTGCTACGGCTACTTTCAAAACTGTTGAAACCGCTGCCAAAGTCTCTGAACAAAGACTACTTGACCTACCATAACGACGTCTCGAGCTGGGTATATACCTGGCTCTTGTTTGTTTAGGCTGCTATCATATAGATATGAGTCTAAATCGAGTCGTCGAATACGTTTTCTTTTTTGTAATTTTAGTTGCTGCCGGCTATATGGTGTGGCAAGTTCTTTCACCTTTTATCACCGCTTTAGCTCTGGCGGTAATCATTGTTACTATCTGCTATCCGCTTTATGAGAAAATCGAAAGTTTGGTGTATCGCCGAAATAAAACTCTAGCGGCGGCTCTAACTACCTTCATTGCCGTCTTCCTCATTGTTTTGCCACTGGTCTTTATATCAACAATTTTCGTTCGTGAATTAGTTAGTTTTTATCAAACTCTTGGGGCCGGTCAAGAACTTAGTATCGAGAGGTATGTGACCGGCATTGAAGCTACTATTCAACAGTATTTACCGGAGTTTACGATTAATTTAACTGAGCAAATTAGACAGAGTGCTGAGTGGTTTGTCGGTAACATTGGATCAATCTTCGCGGGAACCATCTCAACTATTTTTATAGTTTTTATCGCCCTGATTGGCTCATTTTATTTCTTTAGAGATGGTCGCGAGTTTCTAAAAATTATCATCAAGATAAGTCCGCTGCCAGACAGTGACGACCAGGTAATTCTCTCACGACTAGCGATTGCTGTGCGTTCCGTCGCAACCGGCGTGCTGCTGGTCTCATTAATTCAAGGTACAATGGCCGCTCTTGGTTTCACTATATTTGGCATTGACCGAGCTGTTCTGTGGGGTGCCATTGGTGCGATTATGGCTATGATTCCAGGTATCGGTACACCTTTGATAATGGTGCCAGGTATACTATTTTTGTTTTTTACTGGAGCGCCAGGTGCCGCTCTTGGCTTATTGATTTGGATGGTGGTCAGCATTATCGTGATTGATAATATCATCGGACCGCAGCTCATGAGTCGAGGAAATAATATGCATCCCTTTATTATACTAACCGCGGTACTCGGTGGTATTTCCACCTTCGGACCAATGGGCTTTATTGTGGGGCCAGTCATTGTGACTTTATTTATTGTTTTACTTGAAATTTACAATCAGTACATTATGAGTGAACAAAAGAAAACTAAATAGTCATATGATTAGTCGAGAACAAGTAGAAACCTTACTCCGCATTCATGGTGTTCCGCCCACTGCCCCAGACGAGCAAATTCGTTCTATTTTAATGAGTGCCGAATATCATGACGAAGAAGTGGAGGGGGCGCTACTAGTTTTGCGTGAAGCAAAAAACTCACCGGATGCAAAATTGAATGGCTTGTATAAGATTTATCGCACTGATAAGAGTCTCGAACCAAACGAAATTTCCTCGCTCCTGGGGATTGATGTGAATATTGATGCTTTGCCGATTAAGAAAATGCGCCAGACGACTTTTACTCTACGTGAGAATGTTTTAATTATTATTTTAGCCTTACTATTGGCTTTCATTGCAGTCTTCTATACTATGTATGAACAACAGATCGGACCATTTCATATATCACTATTATAAGTAGACAATACACTTATCAGGATGTTTACTAACCGGCAAAAGATACTCAGCATTCTATTTATCACTCTGGTCATTGGCTTTGTTCATTTTAATCCTGGACTAGCACAAATTAAAGATAGTCCGGCCCTTATCGAAGAACTAGCAGTCTACCAACCGACCACTTTACTACAGGGTACAGAGGCTGGTGCTCGACTGCTCTATGTTGGGGGTGACGTGATGTTGGGTAGGCATGTCGAGTACTTAATGGCTCAGCATGGTTTTGATTATCCATTTATAGGCTTAAATTTTGTACCCACTAGTTCAGCATACTTTCTAGTAAACTTTGAAGCGGCAGTGCCAAGTGTTCATCAGAAAACTAAGGACTTTGCCTTTAATTTCTCGGTAGCCACTAGCGTACTTCCATACTTGCAGGCGGCTGGTATAACACATGCTGGTTTAGCTAATAATCATACCTATGACTTTGGTGCCGCAGACTTCAGTCACACTAAAGACGCTCTAACGAACGCCGGATTAATCCCGTTTGGTCATCCGCTGGTTCTGGACGATTCTTCCGTTTCATATCTAACTCTAAAGAATAAGAAAATTGCTTTGGTGGCAATACATACTTTAGTTAAATGGCCGACACAAGTTGAATTAGCCGCCCTAATGGAGACGGTGGCAAGGAACTCAGATTTTCAGATTGCCTATGTTCATTGGGGAAATGAGTATGAGTTTAAACCGACGACAAAGCAGAGGGCTTTTGCTAGTCTAATGGTCAAAAGTGGTTTTGATTTAGTGGTCGGTCATCATTCGCATGTTATCCAGGATATAGAGCTGGTCTCTGGAGTGCCGGTTTATTACTCGCTCGGAAATCTAATATTTGATCAATATTTTAGTTCATCAGTTCAGGTTGGTTATTTACTGAAACTGAAAGCTTATGACACCGGGCTGGGCTTGTCGCTTAAGCCCGTCTCATCAACCTTAAGTAAGGGTCAGCCACAACTGCTGTTTGATTCAGATCGGGATGATCTCGTAAATGCACTGGCTCTGAAGTCCCGTGATGAAGTGGTATTTAGACAATTTAATAATAGCGAATACTTTCTGCCTTGGTCCCTTGCAAGTTCTTCAGAAATAGCTATGATGAACTTGTAATACATCAATATGTTAAGTAAATTTGAACTCGTTGGAATCAGTATTAGTGTGATTTGTATGGCTTTAGCCTTGTATCTAGTGAGTATTGAGACTTCAATTTTAGCCACAGCCAATCCAGCCGCTAATCAAGCGGCACAGCTAGGTAATAGCGGGGTGGTCGTAGTACAAAGTGGTGATAATGTTAATCAGCAAAGGGCTAATGCGCTTATCGAAGCGACAGAGGGCTCTAATAATCTTAAAAAACTTGTGATTGAAGATGTAATTGTGGGCGAGGGGGTAGAGGTAAAGGAAGGTGACACTGTGTCAGTTCACTATGTCGGGACACTGCAGGATGGTTATGAGTTTGATAACTCAAATAAGCGGGGGGAACCTTTTTCCTTCACGGTTGGCGAAGGTCGAGTGATTAAGGGTTGGGAAGAGGGGCTGGTGGGTATGAAGGTGGGTGGACAGCGTATTTTGGTGATTCCACCTGAGAAGGCCTACGGCGCAAACGGGATTGGTCCAATCCCAGGAAATGCCACACTGGTCTTTTCAATTGAACTACTAGCAATTAACTAAATCCTCTAAGACCACGAACCTCAGACTGCCGGCTTAGGCCGGCAGTCGTCGTTACTACATGAAACCAATCACCTTTACTACTTTGAAGAAGCTACCCGGCACTCTTGCTCGGGCCGGGGTTATCCATACCCCACACGGTGATATTAATACACCAGCCTTTGTGACAGTGGGTACCAAGGGCAGTATCAAGGGTATAACTCCAGAACAGATGAAAGAATATGTCGGCAATGAAGTGGCACTAGCTAATACCTACCATCTCTTTCTTCAGCCTGGCCATGAGGTGATTAAAGCGGCTGGTGGCCTCCATCGTTTTGCCAACTGGCAGCTGCCGACCATGACTGATTCAGGTGGTTTTCAAGTTTTCTCACTCGGGGCCGCTTTTGGTAAAGGGGTGACTAAGTTTGCCAAAGGTGAATCGACAGAATCTGACTCAGTTGTCCATGCTCATGGTCTTAATGTCTACTCAAAAGAAGTAGCTTCACAGCACGGTAAACTCTGCATCATTGATGAAGATGGAGTTACCTTTACCTCGCACCTCGATGGTTCCATGCACCGCTTCACGGCTGAACGATCAATCGAGATCCAACAAGCCATTGGGGCAGACATTATTGTGGCTTTTGATGAATGCACCAGTCCGTCAGCTGACTATGATTACCAAAAGGAAGCCATGGAGCGAACTCATCGCTGGGCCAAGCGCAGCATTATGGCTCACAAGCAAAATTACGAGGCTTTGAAGAAGCAAGGCCTCTTTGGTGTCGTGCAAGGCGGTCGCTACCCTGACCTCAGGCAAGAGAGTGCTCGTACCCTGGCGGCCATGGATTTTGAAGGCTTTGGTATTGGCGGTAGTTTTAGCAAGGAGGACTTAGGTGAATCACTGCGGGTAGTTAACGAAATCTTGCCTGAAGATAAGCCTCGACACCTCCTTGGTATTGGTGAACCGGAAGATATTGTCGAAGGAGTGCTTAAAGGTTGTGATACCTTTGACTGTGTCGCGCCGACCCGCATCGGCCGCACTGGCACTATTTATGTTCATACCGGGCAGACGCTCACTTCAGCTTGTGGGACTTTGACCTACCCTGAAACTAAGAAGATCAGTATCCTCAATCAAAAGTATATCAACGACCATTCACCAATTGACCCCCTGTCGGAGGGTCATGTGGCCAAAACCTACACCAAGGCTTACTTAGCGCATCTTTTTCGCGCTAGCGAGATGCTTGGCCCACAGTTAGCTTCGATCCATAATCTGCATTTTATCGTTAATTTTACTAAACAAATCAGAGATCAGTTGATGAAAAAATAACGATATTAATTAGCC
>JBGSWM010000088.1:0-3435 GCA_041752435.1 Minisyncoccia bacterium
TTCTGCTGTAAATCAAGGTAAGTATTTGCTAGAGATAGGAACAAAAGTGCAAAGTGACGGTTATTTTGCAGACCTAGCAACCATGAAACAAGTGCAGGAATTTTTTGGTGTTTCTAGTCTAAATTTCATTTTTTCAACTAAAATTCTCTACCCCATAGGTAGTCTGGTACTAATCGTTTTAATAACTCTCACCTGGCGTTATCACCGCCGTCTAGCCCATGCTTAAACTTTTGGTTATTGTGGGAGCCGCTGTGACCTTTTGGTGGTTTCTTCGACTGGCATTTCTGGGCGAGCTATGACTAGAACTAATGACTCATCGTGGTTTGTCTATATTATGCGCTGTAAAGATAAAACCCTCTATACCGGAGTAACAACAGATATTAAGCGTCGTGTAATTGAACATAATGGGGCAAAAGCGGCCAAGTATACGCGGGCTCGACAACCAGTTAAGCTGGTCTACCAGGAAGCCTGTACCGATCGTAGTAGAGCTCAAATCAGAGAAGCGGCCATTAAAAGACTGACCAGGCAAGAGAAGGAGGCTTTGCTAGACTAGACAAAAGGCTGTTTTGTCGGTATTCTACACACACTTTTGGCGCGCCCGATAGAAGTGGCTCAAAAAGCTTGAATCTAGCGCGTCATTTTCGTTTTTACGAAACGAGTTTAATTATATAAAAACAAAAAATGACACAGGAAATTCGCAATATTGCGATTATTGCACACGTTGACCATGGTAAAACGACTCTCACTGATGCTCTCATGGAGCAGACCGGTGCCCGGGAAGGGGAGGCTTCAATGGATAGTAACGCGCTTGAGAAAGAGCGGGGAATTACTATTTATGCCAAAAATACCTCAATTGAGTATAAAGGTACCAAGATCAATATTGTGGATACACCTGGTCACGCCGACTTCGGCTCTGAAGTGGAGCGCGTTCTGCGATCAATTGACTCAGTCCTCCTCGTGGTGGATGCGCAAGAAGGACCGATGCCACAAACCCGCTTTGTGCTCAAGAAGTCACTAGAACTAGGTCTCAAGCCAATCGTGGTAATCAACAAGATCGACAAGCCAGCAGCTGACCCGGCTCGAACTGAAGAACAAGTATTAGAGTTATTCCTTGAACTCGGAGCTAACGACGAGCAGTCAGATTTTACGGTGGTCTATGCGATTGGTCGCAACGGGGTGGCTAAGCGAAAGATGACAGATGAGATGACTGACCTGTCACCACTGATGGATGTGATTTTGGAGAAGGTTCCTCCAGCTCGAGCTTATGTGACAGGTGAATCATTGCGCGCTCAGGTCTTCAACCTTGGTTATGATAACTTCCTTGGCCGCTTAGCGGTCGCTCGAGTGTATGAAGGTTCGATCAAAGCTAATCAAAATCTTCTTATCAAGCACGAGGACGACGCCACGAGAAAAGGCAAGGTGGTAAAGCTTTCAACCTTTAAAGGGATCGCCAAAGTCGAGACACCAGAAGCTTTTGCTGGTGATATTGTTTTGATTGCTGGTTTTCCAGAAATTAATATCGGTGATACTTTGACTGATTCTGAAGCGGCCGAAGCCTTGCCGGCGATTAGGGTGGATGAACCGACGATTGCGCTGCAGTTTATGCCAAACTCCTCGCCGTTTGCCGGACGAGAAGGTAAGTATGTGACTTCACGACAGATCAAAGAGCGTCTGGAGAAAGAACTCGAGATTAACGTCGGTCTACAGGTAGACTTCACCTCAGGCGATAACTTTGAGGTGCGCGGCCGCGGTGAGATGCACATTGCTATCTTGCTCGAGAATATGCGCCGAGAAGGCTATGAGTTGTCTGTCTCACAACCACAGGTAATCATCAAAGAAGAAAATGGTGAAAAGCTTGAACCGTTTGAAGAGGTAACGATTGATGTACCATCTGAATACCAGGGAGCAGTCATCGAACGCTTAGGCAATCGGGCTTTTATTATGAGCAACATGATGGTCCACGAAAACCAAGTTCGTCTGTTATTTGAGGGGCCAACTCGTGGACTTTTGGGCTACAAAAATCAATTTATTGTTGATACCAAGGGTGAGGGTATTCTTGCGTCACGCGTTCTTGGGTTTAAGCCATATGCTGGTGAGATCAAGAAGCGTCAGGTTGGTTCTATGATCTCGATGGTTCAGGGCAAGGCTCTGGGGTTTGCCCTCTTTGGTCTGCAGGACCGTGGTCAACTCTACATTGGACCGGGAACTGAGGTCTATGAAGGAATGGTTATTGGTAACACCAGTAAGGGTGAGGAGATGACGGTTAATCCGACTAAGGGTAAGCAGCTCACGAACATGCGCGCCTCTGGCTCAGATGACGCGATAGTCCTCGTTCCACCAAAGACTGTTACTATCGAAACTGGTCTCGAGATTATCTCGATTGATGAATATCTAGAAATCACGCCCCAAAGTGTGCGTCTGCGCAAAGCGAAACTGAAGGAAAGCGACCGAAAGAAAGGGTAGGTGAGAAATAAAAAAAAGAGCGACACCTTAGGTGTCGCTCTTTTTTTATTTGCCTTACTTTAAATTTAAAATCTTAAGAAATTGCTTCAGTTCCTCACCGTTAATCTTTCGAAATTGGTTGGGCTTAAGATCGCCGAGTTCGATGTTGGCGATACGGATACGCTTGAGGTTCTGTACTTGGTAGCCGAGTGCGGCACACATGCGACGAATCTGATGCTTCTTGCCTTCGGTGAGAGTAAGGGAAAACTTCTTTTGACTGCGTTCGTTGGCCACCGCTTTAGTTCTTTTGGTATGGTAACCCTCAATATTGACGCCTAGACCCATTAGTTTTATGAACATGCCGGTGACGGGTTTGTCGACGGTGACCTCATACTCTTTCTCATTTTCATTTTCTGAATTAAGGAGAGGAGCTGTAATTCGACCGTCGTTGGAGACAATCATCAGACCCTCTGAGTCTTTGTCGAGACGACCAATGGGGGCGAGGTCGCGGAGGTTGTAATCTTGCTTAAGACGACTGGCAATATCGACCTCGTCACCCTCGGGGGAGTGGGTGATAATACCGCGACCTTTGTAGTAGGCTAGATAGACATAACGCTTGGTTTCGCCTTTGACCTCGACTTTGTCTCCCGGTGCAATCATTTGACCAAGGACGGCGACTTTACCGTTGACAATGACTTGTTTACGCTCAATTAAGACATCCGCCTCACGGCGGGAGGCAATTTTGTTTTCGGCGAGGTATTTGTTGATACGGATGGCAGACGTAGTGCTCATATTTTTAATTATACCATATTTTACTTATTTTCGCAAATGCTATGGTTGACAATAATTACAAAGAGTGTTTAATACCATAAACAATCGTTCTTCAACCATATAAACAGAGGTGAGTCATGGGACTGTTCACAAACACTGACGATTACATCCAGCGTCAGTTTCAAAAGTTTTCGGAGTTTTCCCAGATCAAGTTTGGCAAGA
>JBGSWM010000089.1:0-4039 GCA_041752435.1 Minisyncoccia bacterium
GATGAGGTGGGAAGAATTATTGGCTATGAAAAGATCCCGGCTGCCTTGCCGCCGAAGCTTGATGAGGCGGCTTTGCCCAACAAGGTCTTTTATTACGGGGAGAAGGCCAAAAATTGTCTATTTACGCTTGGTTACAGCGAAGCCTTGCTGTATTCACTCGTACCAAAAGGATACTTTGAGATAGTCTACCCGCTGGCGAGCGATAAGTCGGCGCTACGAGAGAGTCTCTTACCTAAGCTCGGTGAGTCACTAATCACCAATGGTCGCAGTGCCGACCTGTTGCAGCTAGAGACAATAAAGATTTGTGAGGTGGGTAAAGTCTTTCGGGTTGGTGGTGAGAAGACCTATTTGGCCCTCGGTGTTCTGCCGGTTAAAAAGAAAAAAGGGGTGACGGCGGAAACGATTGTCCGCGGAGATATGGAAGCGCTGCAGACCGCTCTTGGCGTGACTTTTCCTTACACTGTTTCAACCGGAGAGTTTGGCGCTATAGTAGAGATTGATTTTGATGGGGTGGTAAGCAAAATGCCTGAAGCGGAAGCCTTAACTACTCTAAATTTTGCTCCTTTACCCCGAGATATTCAATATCAGAAGTTTTCGCTCTACCCGTATATTGTGCGAGACATCGCCGTGTTTGTCCCGGAAGCGGTGGAGGAGGCTATTATCCAAAGCTTGATTAAGGCTGAAGCTGGACCGCTCTGTGTGCGAGACTGGCTATTTGATGTGTTTGTGAAGGAATTGCCAGAGGGAAAAAAGAAATCTTGTGCCTTTCGACTGGTTTTTCAGTCTTTTGAGCGAACGCTAGAGGATGCTGAAGTGAATGCGATTATGGAGCAAGTCTACGCGGCGATCAGGAAGCAATCTGATTGGGAAATTCGCTAAACTCACCACCGATTCAGCTTTAAGTTGTGGGCAATGGTGGTCTCGCCCGAGGCCAAAGTGCGCTATAATAAAAGATATGAATATAAGTTTGTTACGTTACCAAGTTCGTCTTGGTCTAGTTGTTTTGGTGGCACTTATTAGTATGCCGTATTTGGCTTCCGCTGCGACTTGTGATTTTACTCGTAATCTTGACCTTGGTGAGGTCGGGGAAGATGTTCGCTGTCTACAGCAGTATCTTAATGGTGCTGGTTTTACTGTTTCTGACACGGGTGCGGGCGCAGCTGGTAAGGAGACTGATGAGTTTAAGGCTCTGACTAAAGCGGCGGTCGTACGCTGGCAAACGGCCAATGATATCAGTCCGGCTTCAGGCTACTTCGGACCACTCTCCAGAGCTACCTATGAACGGCTGACTTCAACCGTCGTCACCACTAATGCCCCAACCGGTAGCAATACTACGTCTGCCAGTACTGGCAATGCCCTCATCGACAGTTTGATGAAGCAACTAAACGAGTTGCAGGGGCAGGTAAAGACCGACGAGGTAGAAGCTGAAGAAGAAGACGAAGAGACTAAGCCTAAGCCAAATGCGAGTAGTGAAGAAGCAGAGGTAAAGGATCTCCTCGAAGAAGTTCTTGATGCCATGGATGAGGCTGAAGAAGCGATTGATGATAGTAATGATGCTGAGGGTATCGCTGACGCTGAAGATAGTCTGGAGGATGCGCAAAATCGACTCCTAACCAGCCTTCGCTCCTACTTGGCAGAAGATTATGAGAAGGCGGTATCAATCCTAGAGCGCGCCCTAGACAGTGCCAAAGACGCGATTGAGGAAGCGGGCGGAGACGAGACCAAAAGCGAGGCAGAAGATCTAATCGATGAGCTTGATGAGCGACTCGATGAGGTGGAAGTAATGATCGAAGAGGCAGATGAAGATGGTCAAGCGACTAGTAAGGCCGAAGAACTGTGGGATGAAGCGAAAGACGTCATAAAGGAGGCCGAAGATATGCTCGAAGAAGATGATTATGATGAGGCACTAGACTTGGCTGAGGAAGCCGAAGAACTACTTGATGACGCAGAAGACGCTATTGGTAAAAAAGGACAAGATATTGAAGATGAACTAGACGACGCTCGTGCTGATTTGGATGATGCTTGGGACGATGTCGACGCGGCTATCGACGACGGTGATGAGGTGGGTGATGCCGAAGATCTCCTTGAAGAAGCAGAAGATCTTCTCGACGAGGCCGATGAGGCACTCGAGGATGATGATGAAGATGAGGCTGAAGATTTGATTGAAGAAGCTCTAGAGTTGATCGAAGAAGCCTACGATGAGCTGTAGGATTTAAGGAAGAGTACAAAAAGAGCAGCCCTTTGGGGCCGCTCTTTTTGTAGTTGGGGACTTAAGCCCTTGCGTCTCGCGCTCAGTTTTGTAAGGTAGGGGTATGACAGATTTAATTTCAAGGGTTTCTATGGACTCGATTTTTGGTAGTCTGACTGACTGGCTATTTGATCATGGTCTGACGATAGTTTTGATTTTGGCGGTGGTCTTGACTATCAATCGTTTTGGCAAAGTGGTGATAGAACGCTTTATTCGCAAGTTAGTACCGCCTAACAAGGACGGCTACTCGACCGGAGCAGAGCAAAAACGTGAAGATACTTTAATCAGAATAGCCAGCGGTACGCTTCGCGTGGTGGTGTGGATTATGGCTGGGTTAATGATTCTCTCCGAGGTCGGTATCAACATTGGGCCGCTGATTGCGGCCGCTGGTGTAGTGGGACTGGCTCTTGGTTTTGGTGGACAATATCTGATTAAAGATCTTATCTCGGGCTTCTTTATTATTCTTGAAAATCAGTATCGGATTGGGGACGTGGTGTGTTTTGACACTACTTGTGGTTTGGTGGAGGATATTTCCTTGCGAGCGACAATTCTACGTGACCTAGATGGTGTGGTGCACCACGTACCGCATGGTAGTGTTGGTCGAGTGGCCAATATGGCCAAAAAATTTGCGCGGGTAAATCTTGACCTTGGTGTATCTTATAACGCTGATTTAGAAGAGGTGATCAGGGTCATCAATGCCACCGGGCAAGCGCTGGCGACGGACCCGGCTTGGCAGGAGTATTGTCTAAAACCGATTGAGTTCTCGCGCGTGGAAGATTTTGCTGACTCAGCCGTCATGGTGAAGGTCCTCGGTGACGTCGTGCCGCTGCAGCAATGGGCCGTGGCGGGAGAATTCCGCAAGCGGATTAAGATTGCTTTTGACAAAGCTGGCATTGAAATACCATTCCCGCAAAGAGTGATTCATAGTAAGTAGAGCGAGGGGTTCGTTTAGCGTTTGACTTAAGGTGGCTAAATCAATAAACTTAAAATGGTTCTTTAACGTTTTTCATGGAAAGGAGTTTGTCATGAAAGTATCCAAAATGCCGTGGCTGATAGATTGCTTCAGCTACGAAATGTCTGAGGGCGATAAGGCGGCACTTGGCTTTGAGTCGGGTCGGGTCACTGACGCTACCTTGTCCGCGGCTCTGGTCTCAATTGCCCTGCGTCATGTCTTGCACGAGGGGCATCAGCTCTGTGAGGAAGAGGTGGCAAAAGTAATCTTCTCAAGCTCCGAGCTTGAGTTGGTAAGCCTTGATGAACCAAACATCAAGACTTTCAAGATCATTTATCAAATTGAGCCCACAACAACCCACGAGCAACCTTTCGACGTCTGCTCACTGAATGGAGGTATCAGAGGTGTCATGTTCAAAAAACAGAAGAAGGTCCACAAAATCAAAAAGTGACTGGTCCTTCCGGCACTGCGAACCGGCTTGCGCCCGGTTCGTTTAATATTCTTTAAATATATTGCTCACGATCCTTGGTTTTAGTTTGAATAGAGACGTAAATTAGCTTATTATGTCAAGTATGAAAAATCCAGCAGAAACATTGATGGCTGAGCTTGAAGAAGAAAAAAAGTCCTTAAAAATAAACGCCGCTTTAACTACAGTTACCTTGGTTGGTCTGTTAGTCGGCTTATACTTTCAACTAACTGGGGGAGCGGATATTTGGCTGTGGCTGGCCTTTGGGGCGGCTTACCTAGCTGGTGGCATCCCTGCCGCAATCGGGGCTGGTAAAGAGCTTCTCCAAAAGAAGTTAGATATTGATCTCTTGATGGTCCTGGCGGCGCTTGCG
>JBGSWM010000090.1:0-5767 GCA_041752435.1 Minisyncoccia bacterium
TTCTTCGCTTTCAGCTCGAAATCTACTAAGTGTTCGCTACCCCGGCTCGTCTAGCGTACTCGCTGCGCTCCGTGCGCTATGACTCCGCCTCGGGAAGCGGTACGCAAAAGCCGCAGGGCTTTTGCTAAAGCAATAAAAAACACCCCTTTCGGGGTGTTTTTTATTGCTTTACCGCTTCCCGCCCATCAGCCGGCCTGGCTTACGACGTTCGACAATAAATACGTTGGAGTACTTCTTCGGTGAGCGGGTCTTCTGGCCCTTGCCAGTTGGACGACCCTGCTTCGTACGAGCGCGACGGTGTCCTCGCGGTGAGCGACCTTCACCACCACCATGTGGGTGGTCAACGGCGTTCTTAGCTGAACCACGCGTCTTTGGTCGTAGACCACGGTGACGGGCGCGTCCAGCCTTACCGAGATCGACTAGGCGATTCTCTTCGTTGGAGACCGCGCCGATTGAAGCCCAAGCGGTCGAAATAATCTTGCGAATTTCCGACGATGGCATCTTGACCAAAGTATAGCCGTTGTCTTGGGCTACTACTTCAGCGTAGTTACCAGCGGAGCGAGCGATTCTGGCTCCGGCTCCCGGCTTGATCTCGACGTTGTAGACGAAAGTACCAACCGGTACAGCGCCTAGCGGTAGGCGGTTACCCACCTTGGCCTTGGCCGTCTCTGAGGTAATGAGTTCGTCATTTTGCTCGACACCTTGAGGCACCAAGATATAACGTCGCACACCATCAGCGTAGACCACAAGCGCAATGAAACCAGTACGGTACGGATCGTACTCAATAGTCTCCACTCGAGCCTTGATATCCTTCTTGTCATACTTGAAGTCAATCAGACGGTAAGTTCGCTTGTTACCACCACCGCGGTTGAGCGTGGTCGTACGACCAAAGCTGTTGCGGCCACCGGTAGAAGCCTTACCCTTCGTGAGCGACTTCAGCGGATTACTCTTCGTTGATGTTAGTTTTTTCTTGTACTCGATGACCGATCCATCACGTCGGCCTGCGGAAGTAGGTTTATACTTTTTCATAGACTAGACGAGATTAATAGTGTCACCTTTTTTCAGATAAACGTAGGCCTTTTTCATGCCTGATACTTTGACCATCCGGTTCTTTGATCCGGCTAGTCTAAGCGCTGGTCTTTTTCTGACGATGTTGACCTTCACCGGCGTCACGCCATAGAGAGCCTTAATAGCATCACGGACCAAAAACTTAGTCGCTCGTTCGGCTACCACAAAAGTGTAGACATTGCTGTCACCCATCTTCACTGACTTCTCAGTGATGCGGGGAGCGACAATGATACTTTCGAGATTGCGATCGGTCGCTTGTGGTTTTCGGCCCACCGTTGCTACGGCGGTCTCTTGGCTCTGAGTTTCCTCAGTTTTCTTGGTTCGACTAAAGAGAGCCATAAATTTATTTCTTAGCGGCAGTAGTCCCAACCCGAGTTTCGAGAATCTCGAGGGTGTTTTTTGGTTCTACCATTACCACATACTTATAAGTCAGAAGATCGACAGGGTTAACATCCTTGGCCTGGACAACTTCGATGTTGCCAAAGTTACGGAAGCTCTTTTCAGTGGCTTCGTTACGGGTCGGAATAACAATCACCGCCGCATTCTTGCGCTTGGTGGCGAGACTAGTTTGTCCAGACGCTTTGGCAAGAGCACCAATAATAGTGCGGCCCAGTGCCGCCTTTGGCAGATCTAGAGATAGCGAGTCGACGTAGATAATCTCCGCATCAGTCTGCTTCTTTGAGAGCACGATAGCCAGAGCCTTCGAACGAACCTTCTTGTTGATTTTTACACTGTAGTCTTTTTCATTGCGGGGGCCATGTGAGACTCCACCACCCACCCACATTGGTGAGCGACTTGAACCGTGACGAGCGCGACCAGTCCCCTTCTGCTTCCATGGCTTCTTACCACCACCCCGGACATCGCCGCGGCCTTTGGTATGAGCCGTTGAGGTGCGGGCGTTGGCTTGCATACCGATGACCACTTCGTGGACCAGGTCGGCATTCCACTCTAAGCCAAACACGCTCTCTGGCAGGGCAACCTTCCCGACTTCTTTTCCTTCATGAGAATATATTGTTGTTTCCATATGAGTGATATTACTTAGATGCCACGCACCTCTACTAATGTGCCTTTTCGACCAGGGACAGCACCACCGACGAGGAGGATGTTTTCCGCTGCATTAACTTGAACGACCTTGAGATTTTTGACGGTAACCGTGTCACTACCCATCCGACCAGCCATGCGAGTACCTTTCGCTACGCGCATTAGACCAGTCTGACCGATAGAACCTGGTTCACGTTCGGAGTGCTTCTGACCGTGAGTCCGGCTACCCCCACGGAAACCGTGACGCTTCACCACACCCTGGAAGCCCTTACCCTTACTCGTGGCTGAAACTGAAATCAGATCGCCGGGAGCAAAGATAGCCGCATCAAGCGCCGCATCCTTCTCATGCGCGAGAGTGTCAGACACTCCCGGACGAAACTCACGCACAAACTGTGCGCCAGTGCCATGGTGACCTTTTTGAGCCTTGCTCACTCGATGGTCCTTCTGTGTACCAGAGGCTAGCTGCACCGCAGCGTAACCATCTTTTTCGACACTCTTCACTTGTGACACCTTAGCTGGAGACACACTGAGAATGGTAACTGCGTGACAGACACCGTTCTCATCGAAGACTTGGGTCATACCGGCTTTAGTGCCGAGAATGAATTTCATCGTAAATTTGCCTTAACTTATAAATTCGCTCTAAAATTGATGACCCCAACAACAAACCGCGCGCTAGCGCGGACACAAGGTCCGACGGCAAAAGCGCGCGGTTTGTGCCCATTGGTCTAGATGAGGACAAGGTCCGCATCTGTACGTAGGTCTTTTAGAAGCTGCCGCTACTATACATTACTTAGATAATTTAGCAACCGCGCGCCCAAGGGCGCGCGGTTGCTAACTTCTCCTCACTCACCCCTCCCCCTCTTTTAGTTCTCCTCCACTTGAGGAATAACATTTATTCTTGTTGTTTCAGTGAAGGTTGGTACGCCAGGATCACCTGGGACAAAACCGGCTGGGGCACAACTAAGCTCTATATCTTGAGCGGCTTTCAGTCCAATTGTCGTCTGTACGTCCGGTACAGGATTTGCATCATCATAGTCAAATCCAACGAGACCGGCACCGTAGTATTCACACCGCAAGTCAAAACCGTTGGTTACAATATCAGCCGTAATAGTGGCTGGTTCGCCGTATCGCACTGTCTTTGAAACTGGCTCGACAGTGACAGTGATAGTCGGATCTGGCATACACTTATCTTGTCCCGCTGTCGGATTAAAGAAATGGTCTGCCTGACAAGTAGCTAGGAAGTCTTGTTCCTCCACCCTCGGATCTGCTAAATCGTTATGAATGGCTTCGAGTTTGTTAACACCAGTGAGGTGGTTGCCAAAAGCGGTACTCCGTTGCAGCTGAGTTACTGTTCCACCAATGGGAGGGATGTTGCTACCGTTAGCAATAATCGCTATTGGCAGAATACTGTTGTTGTAGATGTTTACTGCTGGAGTGGCTCCTGTTACATTCCAAGATAGATTCATGTTACAAGAGTTGGCTCCATTAGCTATTTCACAGCCAGGAAGAGTGTGCGGTGCCGGCAAAGCTTCTCCGGTCAAAATGCGACACATGTCGGAGGAAACACCAGAACCAACTGCTGGATTTTGTGAGCGACCAGTGGCATTTCGACCCGCTACTCTAATACTATTATTGTAATTATTATTTACTGGGAGACCACTAATAGTATTGTTTGTGGCATTTATACCCACGTATGGCCAGGTCGCTCCACCATCAAGTGATATCTCGTAAGTCACCGCGTCACTAGCAGCATCCCAGTCTAGATTAATTTGACCACCACAAGAAGCTAACGGATTGTTTACTACTAGGTTTGGCGGCGTGCCAGGAAAAGGTAATTGAACAGCGAAGTCTGTCCATGGGGTAGCGCGGTTGTTTGATTCGTTCGATTCTGAGAACACTCCAGTTGAATCAACGTTGAAGCGGTAGCGATGTAGTCCGATTGGTGTCACTGCTCCAAGGACAGTAGCGGTAATATTCCTTGTTTCCGAAGCTCCAAAAGCACCTAAAGCACCTGCATTTTCATTAATTGCCACATAATCAGAACTACCATCTCGACCCCAATCAATTTCCACCCCAGCCCAACCCGCATTTGGTATAGCCACCGCGGTATTATTGACCGCTCGGCCGGTAAAGGTAATATCTTCAGTGCCAGTAAAAGTTTTGGTCGGCATAGTATTTACGGCCATGATGTCAGGCAAGACGCAAGCGCCCCCAAACCAGGTATAACCAGGATCACAATAAAACTCACACATGTCGCCTGTTCCTGTCGGATGATAAACGAGCGGCGTATCAACCGCTGGTGTTTCATCACCAGCATAAATTGAGGCTTTTACAGGTAAGAGGCCTGTGCAGCTAAAGGCTCCGGCTGGGTTTACTACAATTGTCACTGTGTCTGTAACTTTCGAGCCTTTACTATCAGTCACTTGTAGCTCAAAAACGTAAACACCTGGGGCGGTCAAGCCCTCAAAACGTGGACTAGTAGAAGTGGCGTCTACAATAGTGTCATTTACCGGACCACTAACCTGTACCCAGAGAATAGTGTAAGGGTCTGAATCCGGATCACCAGCGCTGGCATTTATAGGACTAGCCCATGTCTGAGGCAAAGTAATGTTTATAACCTCATTCCCCGCTTCAGCAACTGGTGGAGTGTTACCTACACATTGTTTGGTAGCATTATCCCAACCCATCCCTGCGGTCGAACAATCCCGAATAGTGATTGTGGCTGTACCACCGACGGCTGGATCAGGGACAGAAATACAGCGGAAAGTATAGGTGCCGGTGGCGTAGAAAGTGAGGGATACATTAGCGTCGCCTATTACATTACCCCTCCAAGCAGTCGCTACATTATCCCCGATTTTATTTGAATAGATTGGACTTATAGACCGCATACAGCCAGCTGGTAGATTGGTCTGCACTAGATCAAGATTGACCGTGGCGCCACGCAAGATATTGGCCGGGGCACCAACCACGATAGCCGCTTGCGCCGCTTGTGAGTAGATAAAAAGGAGAGAGAGAGAGATAATTGCTAATAAAACCAATCGGTAACTAGAGAGGGTGTGCGAAATATTTTTCATAATAATATATAAAGGCCTTTACTAAATGTGTATTCAATATTTATTATACCCCGCTCATTATAAAAAAAACGGACCTCGCCAACTGGTGTGTTGACAAGGTCCGGGCTAGAGCCTGCGCTCTAACGTAGGTCAGTGGCTGATGGTGGTCAGCCAGAGGATACCTCGATGCGGGTACCCAGGCGGGTCTTCGCTGCCCTCGAAGTCCTGCAGGAGGTCACTCACCCCTTCGGCCGAACGAAAGAACAGCTGGGTAGCGAATTCACCGGCGTAGAGGTAACCACCCTGGAAGGGCGCCCAGGAAGACATCAACACGACGCTGTCGGCAAACGGCGGCGTTCCCCAGTCACCCGTCGTGCAGAAAAGCATGCATTCGTGCCACTTCGGCCCAACGTTCCAGGACCCGTCCTCGTTCTTGGAGTACTCCAGACCCGCCGGCAGAGTGCCCGTGAAGGCTACCAGTCGGTTTTCTGGAATGATCCAAGTCAGCGGGGTCAGGTCGCCGTTGTTGGCCGTGACGGCACACAACTGCAGGTAGGTCCCATCTGGCTGCGGTACCTCGGCGGCCAGGCAATTGGTGATGGCCA